>CAYZLE010000001.1:0-27323 GCA_964479305.1 uncultured Gammaproteobacteria bacterium
AAGATATTAAAAGCTTTATGACAGAACGTTATGGCAACTTTGTTTTATACAAACCACCTTTTAATATTAGTACCGTTATTTTATGGCTAGGTCCTTTTCTTTTATTGTTGTTTGGTTTTATATTTTTATATTTTCATATTAAAAAAAGACAAAGCTCTTCTGCTAAGAACGAAACACTTTCTGAAGAAGAAAAAAATAATTTAAATGCCATCTTAAACCAGCATAAAGGTAATAAAAAATGAGTACTTTTCTATTTGTAGCTATTTGTATTTTATTACTCGGCGTGTCGCTTTTCTTTATTTTAAAGTCTTTGCTTAATGTAGACTCATCTAAGAACGCTAGCTTAGAGCAAGAGCGCCAAGCGGCAAATATTGCACACTTTGAAAAACAACTTGCTGACTTTGAAACAAAATTTAAAAACAAAGAACTAAGTGAAGAAGAGTTTAATAGCTATAAACTTGAAACCGAACGCCGCTTACTAAAAAGCACGCAAAGCTCTCAAGATTTAACATCTAACTTAGATGACAAATCTGAAAATAAATCTCCTCTAGTTTTGCTCATAACTATTTGTACGGTTTTACCTTTAGCCTCTATTCTTTTGTATTTGGGCTTGGGCTCTCCGCTTGCTGTTAAAGACCAAGCAACCTCAGCGAAGCCTATAGTTGCTGATCAAAGTGCGCCAGCTACTATTCAAGACGCATTTAAAAAAATTGAAGATGAATTAAGACGTGACCCTGAAAGCGTGGATGCAAAATTTGCCTTAGGTAATCTTTATTACGCCAATAATCAATTTGAAATGGCGCGTGATGTTTATAAATCTTTATTTGCTCAATTACCCGACCGCCCAGATGTATTAATTGCTTATGCCGAAGCCGAAGCCAGAACACAAAATAATTTCTTTAAAGGTTTGCCTCTCGAGTTAATTGAGCGTGTTATTCAATTAAACCCAACACACAAAAAAGCAAACTGGTTATTAGGTATTGCTGCTTTTCAAGAAAATGATACTGACGAGGCTATTAGTATTTGGAAGGAACAATTAAATCGCAGTGACAACACGCCACAAGAATCACAAATGCTAAGCAACATGCTTAAACAAGCCGGCGCTAGTTCCGAAAAGGCTGTTGCAAGCTCAAGTAAACCAGAAACTGCTACAAGTGAAAATAAAGACTTTAATCAGCCTCATTTAACTGTAAGCGTGTCTATAAGCCCTAAACTCCAAGGTAAATACTCTGAATCTGATAGTGTTTTCATTTATGCTAAAGCCACCAATGGCCCTGCTGTACCACTTGCTATTCACCGCACCACGGTAAGTAAATTGCCTTTAACGCTAACATTAACTGACAATGACGCAATGGCACCACAGTTTACGCTGTCTAAATTTGACTCTGTCGATGTAATTGCTAGAATATCTAAATCTGGTGAAGCTATTCGCCAGCCTGGCGACTTGATTAATAATCAACAGCCTTCTGTTTCACCTAACGACAAAGTATCTATCACTATTGATTCTGTTTTGCCTTAGGTTGACCTTAAGTAAGACAATATATGCAGGATTGCAATAGATGAGCATTAACCGCTTAGACTTAGGCGAAAGATCATTTAACTCTCGACTTATTATAGATGTAGATAACTTTAATACGCCAGCTGAAACAGCCTGCGCAATTGTTTCATCTGGCGCGGAAATTGTAGCCTTTCCTGCGCGAAGAACTAATATTGGCCAAATGCCTGACCAGGCTAATTTTTTAGATATTGCCCCTCCTGACAACTACACTTTACTACCCACAACGGCTGGCTCATACGATGCCAAAAAGGCCGTGCGTACATGTAAATTAACCCGCCAATTATTAGGTGGGCATAATTTGGTTAAGTTGGAAATTTACCAGAATGAGAATTCTCTTGCGCCGAATATAGACGAAACTATTATTGCAGCCAAGGCACTTGTTGAAGCCGGTTTTGATGTAATTGCTTATACTGATGCCAACCTTGATTCTGCTACACAACTTCAGGATGCAGGTTGTATAGCGCTTATGCCAAACATGAACTTTCAAACAGGCTCAATCTCAATAGAAGAACATAAAGAGTTTATTAACAGTACCAACATACCTGTAATTTTAAGTGGTAAAATTAATTCTACGAGCGAAATTACTCAGGCTATGGAAGTGGGTTGTGACGCTGTTGTTGTAAATTCAATATTAACGCAAGCTGCTGACTCTATCTTAATGGCATCAGCTAGCAAATCGGCAGTTGAGGCCGGACACCAAGCTTTTCTTGCTAGCGCCAAATAATTTTTATCTGTACCTATAATTTATGTCTAAAATTGAAAACTTTCGCCGTATAAAAAGCTTTGTGCTGCGCGAAGGCCGACTTACCCAGGGGCAACAACGTGCTCTGGACTCTCAGTTTCCACTCTTTGGTCTGCATTATGACAAAGATAAACGCTTTGACCTCGAGAGCATTTATAAGCGAAGCGCTCCAACCATACTAGAAATTGGCTTTGGCAATGGTGAGTCTTTGCATACCATGGCCGTCGAACACCCTGATTGGAACTTCCTTGGTATTGAAGTGCATGGTCCTGGTGTAGGAAACCTACTGGTTCAGGTTGAAGAGTCCGGCATTCAAAATTTACGTGTAATGCGTGATGATGCTGTACCTATTTTGCAAGACTGTATTCCAGATAATAGCTTGGACCGTTTAAACTTATTCTTCCCGGACCCGTGGCACAAAACCAAGCATTACAAACGTAGACAAGTGCAAGTTGATTGGCTTGAATTAGTGATGAAAAAGCTAAAGCCTGAAGGAATTTTACACATCGCAACAGATTGGGATGATTATGCTCAACATGTTCGTGCTAAAATAAAAGAACACGCTAAGTTTGTTTTAGTTGAAGATCAAGGCGACATTAAAGCCTGGCTAGAACGCCCAACAACTAAATTTGAAATTCGCGGCCTTAAACTCGGCCATAACATCACAGATTTAGCTTACAAAAAACCTTAAATAAGCATTAGGAGATAGAAATTGTCGATTACCCCTGAGATTTTAGTTATGTTGTCTCTGCTTGGGTTAACAATTTTCATCTTTACTAAAGAGGTAGTGCGCATTGATATTGCCGCCCTGCTTATCTTAGTTATTCTTGGTCTTGTTGGTCTGATACCTGGCCTAGAAGACATGATCTCAGAAGACATCCTGTTTAGCGGCTTCTCTAGTAATGCCGTTATTGCCATTATGGCGGTGATGATTCTTGGCGCTGGAATGGACAAAACAGGCGTACTCAATAGCGTTGCCAAATATATCAGCCGAAAAGGCAAAACCGAAAAACGCCTTACCTTTCTTACAGGTACCTCAGTAGGTGTAATTTCTAGCGTTATGCAAAACACAGGCGCTGCTGCTTTATTTATTCCTGTAGTAAGCCGTATAGCCTCACGTACCGGTATGCCATTACGTCGCCTGCTAATGCCTATGGGTTGTTGCGCGATTACTGGTGGCACCATGACAATGGTGGGCTCTAGCCCTCTTATCCTACTAAACGATTTATTACCAAATGACATGGAGCCTTTTGGGCTGTTTTCAGTAACGCCAATTGGTATATGTTTACTAACAGCAGCTATCTGTTATTTTTTGTTTCTAGGCAAATATGTACTACCGAAGAAAGAAAAGAAAAGCAGCAAGCATTTAAGTGCCGCGAGTTACTTTAACAAGGTATATGGCCTTAACTCTCATATTTACGAACTTGATGTAGGACCGGAAAGCGCTCTAACGGGTAAAAGCATCGAGCATATCGAAAATGTATTTGGTTTACGCGTTATTGCAGCACAAGTCGGCAATGAAAGTCGTATTGCACCATCTAGAGATGTCTTAATTGAAGGCAATAAGTCTATCGCCATTATTGGTGGTACAAATGTGATATCACAGCTAGAAGAAGATCCGTATATTACTATTCATAAATCAACTCGTATTTTTTCTGATCAGCTCAGCCCACTTACTGCGGGTATGGCAGAAGTCCTTATTCCACCCAACTCAGAACTGATCGGTAAAACTCCAGCTGAATTGGTTATGCGTTCTACTTTTGGTCTAACAGTACTGAGTATTCGTCGCGGTGAAAAAAACATCTTTGACGAAATTCGTTCTACCGAACTACAAGCAGGCGACACTCTTGTTTGTCACACAACGTGGAATCAATTAGCACGTCTACTTAAGAATCGTGACTTTGTTGTTATAACGCGTAACTTCCCGCACGAACAACAACGCCCAAATAAACTTAAACAAGCCACCGCGTCTATCCTTGTCGCCTTTGGTTTAGTTTTCTTTACCGACGTGCCTCTAGCCCTAGCACTTATGACCGGCGCAGTTGGGATGGTATTAACCGGCGTTATGCGAATTGATGAGGCCTATGAAGCCATTAGTTGGAAAACTGTATTCTTGCTTGCCAGCCTTATTCCTTTAGGTGCAGCCGTGCAATCAACAGGAACAGCTGCGTGGATCGCTTTCCATATACTAGAAAACTTTTCTGGCGTTCCCGAAATTGTTTTGCAGTTTACTGTAGCCATCACTACTATTTTCTTTACCTTGCTAATGACCAATGTGGGCGCAACCATTATTGCCGTGCCGTTAGCCATTACCATTGCACAAGCTAGTGGCTACTCACCCGAGCTGTTCGCACTTATTGCTGCCTTATCCGCATCTAATGCTTTCATTTTACCTACCCACCAAGTCAGCGCGTTGATTATGGGTCCGGGTAATTATTCTGTGAAAGACTTTATGCGAGCAGGTGGCGGTTTAACCGTGCTGCTTATGGTGGTGCTTATTATTGTTTTAAACATACTATACTAAATTTATGTCTCTACCCGCCTGTCCAAAATGTAACTCCGAATATACTTACGAAGATTCACCTCTATACATTTGCCCAGAGTGTGGACATGAGTGGCCACAAGATTCTGCTGAAGAAGATACTGTTGTAATCAAAGATTCAAACGGTAACACGCTTAATGATGGTGACAGCGTAACGGTAATTAAAGACCTTAAAATTAAAGGTTCATCTTCAGTAGTTAAAGTGGGCACCAAGGTTAAAAATATTCGCCTTGTTGATGGAGACCATGACATCGACTGCAAAATTGATGGCATTGGCGCCATGAAGCTCAAATCACAATTCGTTAAAAAAATCTAAAATAGCTTGCTTTTCATTTTTATTGGCCTATAGTCGGGCCCATGAAATTTTATACATTAAAACCTGTCGCACGAATTAATACAGCTTGGCTGATGGCCAAGAGGTTCTGCTGTGCGTACGTGACTTAATGTTAAATTAATTAAGACCCATTTTTTAGCCGCAGCTTCACAAGAACTGCGGCTTTTTTTTCGCCGCGATTTTGTAAGCTACTTTTATACAGGATATATTATGAAAATCGCTTTAGCTTATATTAGCGTCATAATAATTTGGAGCACGACTCCTTTAGGAATAACATTCAGCATTAGTGATGGAGATATTTTATTTCCATTAATTGTGCGTATGATTATTGGTTTATTACTTAGCTTAATTTTTTTGGCTTTTGTTAATCAACGCATCACTTTTAGTAAAGATGCTATCGCAACTTATGCTGCTTCAGCTTTAGGTGTGTGTGGCGCTATGCTTGTTACGTATTGGTCGGCGCAGTATGTTCCTTCTGGTCTGATTTCCGTGCTTTACGGTTTATCGCCTATTCTTGCGGGAATATATGCTGTTCCAATATTGAACGAATCTTTTTTATCTAAGCGTAAATTAATAGGCATTACTTTAGCGCTTGTTGGCTTGCTCATTATTTTTATTGATGACCTTATAATTAACGACGAAAGTAGCGGCCTTAAAGGTGTTCTTGGAATAATTGTAGCTGTTAATTTATACGCCATGAGTACAGTACTAATTAAGCGTATAAATAGCCAGGTATCTGCTGTATCAATTAATGCAGGAGCCTTACTGTTATCTATGCCTATTTTTGCTTTAGCATTTTTTAGTAGCAACAGTAGTATTCCTGTTGCGCCATCAAACACCTCCGTTTACGCCATTATATATCTGGGTATTTTTGGTTCATTTTTTGGTTTTGTTGCTTATTTTTATATTTTAAAAAACTTGTCAGCAACTAGCGTAATGCTAATACCTTTAATAACACCGGTATTCGCTTTAATTTTAGGTAATATTATTAATAATGAAGCCTTAACTTTTCATATTGTTTTAGGGGCATTCTTTGTTTTAAGTGGTTTGCTGGTTTATCAAGTTAAAAATTCTTATATAAATAATATTAGTAACAAGCTTAATTTTTAAGGACCATAAAAAAGGCTCATTACAAAATGAGCCTTTTTCTAATTCGGAGAAGTTTTATATTTTGTACGGAGAGTTAGGGTCTCTTTCTTCTTTTGCTTCATCAAGATCTTTACGAAACTGCAGTTGTAATCCATTTAAAAAATTACGCAGAATTTGATCCTTACATTCGCGGTAATGTTTATGGCCTGGTTTTCTAAACAAAGCACTAAGCTCGTGCTTACCAAAGTTAAAATCTGATAAAGCAAGTATGTCTAAAATATCTTCGGCTTTTAAATTAAAGGCAATTTTTAATTTTGTAAAAATAATATTGTTATTTATTTTTTTCTCAGCAACAGGTTGCGGCCCTTCACGTTTGCCACGTTTATCAATAATTAAGCCGTTTAGGAAACTAGCCAAGTTAAAATCACTGCAACTTTTATAGTCTTCATCGTCATCTTTTTTTAACCAGCTACTTAATTCTTTGCGCGATACTTTTAATTCAGCATTAGAAAATAGGCTCATCATTTTGTCATCACCATAGTCAAAAATATAGCGCACTCTTCTTAATACATCATTATTGGTCATTTAATATTTCTCTTAACTTTATCGTGTATGGTTAGGTTAATTTATTTTGTTTCAACAAACTGATATTTATCGTAATCTTTTTTACACTTATCTGGGTCAAATACTTTGCCGTGCATAACAATGTAAACACCTGCACTTAAGGTTTGAACAGCCATCACCGCCGAACCAACATTAAAAATCGCGTCAGAATTTTCTAGTAGCCTAGGAGTCATTGCACCTGTAAGCACAATCGTTTTTTTATCAAAACTTTTTAACTCTTGTGCGGTATCAATCAAAGTATCGGTGCCGTGTGTAATTATTATTTTATTATTGTCTATTTTACTTACGGCTTTTTTAATTTGGCTTCTTTCTTCCGCCTTAATATTTATGCTGTCTTTGCGCATAAGTTCTATATGTTCAAACTCTATGCTTGCATTACCCTGTTTTAGAATGGGTAAAATTTGTGGCGCACCAATCTGCTCATCAATGTCACTTACAAATTGATATTTATCAATAGTGCCACCACAACTTAGAAGGGTTATTTTTTTGTTTGTCATTAACTTAAAAGTTTTTTCGCTTCTACAATTCTAGCTTGCACTTGTGCTGGTGCCGTTCCACCAATATGGTGGCGTGCTTTTAAAGAACCTTCAAGTGTTAGCACTTCAAATACGTCGCTAGTTATTTTTTCATTATAGCTTTGTAGTTGCTCTAAACTCATTTCACTTAAGTCGATATTTTTATCTTCACAATAGGCAACAGCACTACCAACAATTTCATGCGCATCTCTAAACGGAATACCTTTTTTAACAAGATAATCTGCGAGGTCTGTTGCTGTTGCAAAACCTTTTGCTGCAGCCGCTTTCATGTTGTCTTTGTTAACTTGAATGTTTGGAACCATGTCTGCAAATGCGCGTAAGCAATCATGCAGTGTATCGATTGAATCAAACAGTGGCTCTTTGTCTTCTTGGTTATCTTTGTTATAAGCCAAAGGCTGCGACTTCATTAATGTTAATAAGTTAATTAAGTTGCCGTTTGTTCTACCCGCTTTACCACGAACAAGTTCTGGCACGTCTGGGTTTTTCTTTTGCGGCATAATTGAAGAGCCTGTGCAAAAGCGATCTGGCAATTGAATAAAGCTAAATTGTTGTGAAGACCAAATTACTAATTCTTCAGACTGCCTTGAAAGGTGCATTAGGCAAGTTGCTGCAATACTGCAAAACTCAATAGCAAAATCACGGTCACTTACTGCATCCAAGGAGTTTAATGTTACGCCATCAAAACCAAGTTGTTCAGCGACAAACTCACGATCAATAGGGTATGTTGTGCCCGCTAAAGCAGCAGAGCCTAATGGTAGTTTGTTAAGACGTTTACGACAGTCATTTAATCTATCAGCATCGCGGCCTAACATTTCATACCATGCCATTATGTGATGAGCAAAGCTAACAGGCTGCGCAACTTGTAAGTGAGTAAAGCCTGGCATGATAGTTTCGGTGTGAGACTCTGCTAGCTGAACATAGCCCTGTTGTAAGCGTGTCATTTGCGCGCTAATTGCATCTATAGCATCGCGAAGATACAGGCGTACGTCAGTGGCAACCTGGTCGTTTCTAGAACGGCCCGTGTGAAGTTTTTTACCAACATCACCTATCTTTTTAGTTAAGGCAGCTTCGATGTTCATGTGAACATCTTCTAGCTCTACCGACCAATTAAACTCGCCGTTTTCAATACTCTTTTGAATATCTTCTAGACCAGAACAAATTTCTGCAGCTTCATCTTTCGTTAATACTCCTACTTTCGCCAACATGGTTGCATGCGCTATTGAGCCCGCAATATCTTGCTTGTACATGCGTTGATCAAACTCAACACTAGCGGTAAATGCTTCAACAAATGCGTCGGTGTTCTCCGAAAACCGACCGCCCCATAATTTTTGTTCACTTTGGCTCATGCGTGTAACTCTTAATTAATTAAATTTATGCTTATATTATAGGTGAAAGCCACTTGTTTAGGCTCTTTTCCTTTTATTTTCCTTTAAAAGTCGTGTTTTTTTTGACTATTAGAATGCCGCAGCTGATAATACAGTCGAGAGAGGGAAAAATATTGACTACTAAAACAATAAACGAAAGTCCGCTTGTTGCAAATACTGGCGTACTACCCAATTTTTGCAGCAGCCAAACTGTGTTTATCATTATTGTTGTTGCTGAGTTATTAGCTATTGTTATTTCTTTAGCAATAGTTGGTTTAAACAAGCAATTTTTTGTTGTGCTTGCCTCTTCGTCTTTATTTATTCAAACGGTTGCTTTATTAGACGCTGCCTTTTTGTGCTTTCTTCGTCGCTTTGAAGATACCCTTGAAAACCGGTCCATGATTATTGTTTCTTATTTGCTAATGCAAGTTACCACCTTGCTGGTGACTTTTGGAAGCCGTGTAGTTTTAGACTCTCTTCATATACCCAATGGTTTTTCTAGCGGAGCTAGTATCTATATTACTAATCTTTGTATTAGTTTAATAATTTCAGCCATTATCATGCGCTACTTTTATGTGATGCATCAGTGGCAAAAAAAGCAATTAACAGAAACCACAAGCAAAATTGCGGCCTTACAGGCGCGTATTCGTCCACACTTCCTGTTCAACAGCATGAATACCATTGCTAACTTAATCCACGATGACCCTAACAAGGCTGAGGATGCGGTTTTAGATTTAGCTGACTTATACCGTGCGACCTTGTCGGGCGCTGAAATGGTAACCTTAGAGCAAGAGCTGCAACATGCAAATGGTTATTTACGTATTGAGAAAATTCGCCTAGCTGAACGTTTATCTATTTCTTTAGCTATTGAAGAAGAAAGTAAAAAGCTTTTAATGCCATCTATGATTTTACAACCGCTCGTTGAAAACGCGGTTTATCACGGTATTGAGTCGATAGGTGAAGGTGGTACTTTAGAAATTACAGCCTCGACCTACAATAATCGTTTAGAAATTCAAATTCGTAACCCTCTAGGCGCAACGAAGGCTGGCCGTCGCCATCAGGGCAATCAAATTGCTTTAAGCAATATTAAGCAGCGCTTACTGTTAACCTACGGTAAAAAAGCCTATTTACAAGCGGCACCTAGTGAAACCCATTACACAGTTCATTTGTGTATTCCTATTTAATTTTACGATAGAATAATAATATGAATATATTAATAGTTGATGACGAAAAACCCGCTCGCGACCGTTTACGCCGACTAATAGAAGGCCAACCTGGCTTATCTGTTTGTGGCGAAGCCGAAAATGGCGTTCAAGCCCTAAAGGCTTTTGAAGAAAATCCTGCGGACCTTATTTTGCTTGATATTCGTATGCCGGTTATGGATGGAATGGAAGCCGCTAGACACTTAATGGCTAATGAGCAACCACCCGCTATTGTTTTTACAACCGCTTACGGAGAGCATGCTCTGCAAGCTTTTGAAGCACACGCTGTCGATTATTTGGTTAAACCTATACGTGCTGAACGTTTAGAAGATGCGGTTAAATCAGCACAGCGCCTAAATCGCGCACAGCTTGAACAAGTTTCTACTGACTTTACTGAAGACACCGCTAGAACACATATCTGTATTCGTAAAGGTAACACACTAGAGCTTATTTCAATTCATGATGTTTATTACTTTATGGCCGACAACAAATACGTTTCTATTGTACACAGCGGCGGAGAAGCTCTTTTAGATGAGGCTCTCATTAATTTAGAAGAAGAGTTTGATAAAAACTTTTTCCGTGTACACCGTAATGCACTTGTAGCACTTGATCAAATTTCTGGCTTAAGCAAAGACGCTGAAGGCGCGCACACTGTTTTACTTAGGGATTCAGATACCGCTATTGAAGTAAGCCGTCGCCACTTGCCCGCTGTACGTAAATTAGTTCGTAGCAAATCGTAAAGCATATGACTGACTTAATTCGTATAGCGACTAGAGCTAGTCCTTTAGCGCTTTGGCAGGCTGAAGAAGTTAAACGCCTTCTACTTAAAGAACACAAGGGTCTCGCAGTTGAACTAGTACCTATGGTCACTAGAGGTGATAAAATTTTAGACCGCGCACTAAATAAAGTAGGTGGAAAAGGTTTATTCATTAAAGAACTAGAACATAGCCTTTATGAAAACACTTCTGACATAGCGGTTCATTCTATGAAAGATGTTCCAATGGAGCTGCCTGAAGGTTTATCGCTACCCGTAACATTAGAGCGTGCTGACCCAAGAGATGCTTTTGTTTCAAACAATTTTACATCTTTAAATGACTTGCCTGCTAATGCTCGCGTTGGTACCTCTAGCCTACGTCGCCAAGCTTTATTGGCATCTAAGTTTCCAGGTTTCACAATTCTTGATTTACGCGGCAATGTAGGTACTCGCTTGTCTAAATTAGACAACAACGAATACGATGCCATTATTCTGGCTGCCGCCGGCTTACAACGCCTCGAAATGCCTGAACGTATCGCATCTTTTATTGAAGCAGAGCAATCACTACCCGCTATAGGCCAAGGTGCTGTTGCTATTGAGTGCCGTAGTAACGACCAAGGCATCATTAAACTCATCGAACCTTTGAACCACCAAGACACCTACATCCGCGTACAGGCTGAAAGACAACTTAACTTACGCATGCACGGTGGCTGCCATGTTCCCATTGCTGGTCATGCTGTGATTGATGGTGAAACACTGACTCTCGACGGCTTTATTGGCCTACCCGATGGTAGCAAAAGCTTATCTAGCCGGCATATTGGGCATATTTCTGACCCTATTAGCCTCGGCAATGTCGTGGCAGATGACTTGCTTTCTCAAGGCGCTCAAGCACTGCTAGACGCTATCGACGCATAAATACAAGGCCGAACCATGAGTACTTTTATCATTACTCGGCCTCTTGAACTTGGCACCAAGCTACAACAACAACTTTCACTTAAAGGCATAGATAGTCTATTGTTTCCAAGTATAGATATTCTGCCGCTTGAACCTCAGCCTGCTACTATAAAGCTTAAAACTGATTTCGCCGTTTTTGTTAGCCGAAATGCGGTTAAATATGGCGCTTCACTGCTAGAAAAGGGCCAAGCTACTCTCGCCATTGGTGAAACCACCTACAAAGACCTTTCAAACCTAGGCTTTACACCTGTTTTTATGCCCAACAAGCCTTATACCAGCGAAGAATTTTTAGCCCACCCTAAGCTCGCTATTAACAAAGAGCATAATGTGACTATTATTAAAGGTATTGGTGGGCGCGAGAGTTTGAAACAAGGCCTAAACCAGCTAGCCAAATCTCTTACCTCGGTTGAGGTTTACAAGCGTGTTCCTAGCCAGCCCAATATAGCGCTGGTTAATGAGTATCTGTCTCTTCTACAAGCATCATGTGCGGGTATTATAGTTAACAGCATAGAGACTTTAGATAACCTTTTGGCCATTACCCCCTCTGACTACCATTCGCTACTTAAAGAGCAAGAAATTATTACCGGCAGTCCTCGTGTCGTTCACGCTCTACGTTCACACAACTTCCTTAAGCCAGCAAAACTTGCGCTTAGCGCCGCTGATACAGATATTCTAAACACCATAAAAACATAAGATACTATTCTTAATATTTTCCTCTCCTAAAAACCATATAATGTTGTTATAGCGTCTTCTTTAGAAGCGATATACAATGCTATTAACTATTACTGATATAGGCTTGATATGACTGACAAGACTAAAAAAAACAATGCTGCCAAACCAGCTGATAAAGCTTCTAAGGAAACTGCAAAACCTGCGGACAAAGCAAGTGATAAAGCATCAGCCCCAAAAGCCACTATAGACAAAAAACCTTCAAGCAAAAATAAAGCTGCGGACAAACCCAAAAAACAAAAAAGTATTAGTTTTTTTAACATCCTTACTTTTTTAATTGCTTTGTTTACTTTAGTTATGACCTTTCTTTTTGCCTACGAAGGTTACAAGTTTTATCAGAAATATAAAAACTTTAAAAAAGAAACACAATCACTTCGCCAGAGCATGTCTAAATTAGAAATTGAATTATCGCAACTGCGCCTATTGGACCAGCAGCCTATAATTCAAAAGCTCATGAACGAAGCAAATGAACAAAAGCAATATCAAGCCAACATTCAAGAAACTATAAATAAACGTTTTGAAGACTTTGCACTATCTAATAATGAAACCCGTACTCTTTCAGAACGTACGCGCAACGACTGGTTTTTGCACGAAATATCTTACCTGCTTCGAATGGCTTCTACGAGATTGTATTTAGCAAAAGATATCGACTCATCAATTGCAGCCTTAACCCAGGCAGATCTACGAATTAGTGAATTACGAAACCCAATTTATTTACCTGTTCGTAAAACTTTGAGTGAAGAAATTACAGCCTTGCAAGCATTAAGTAAGCCTGACATAGACGGTACAATTTTAAAAATTGTTGCGATCTTAAATAAACTTTCAACTTTGCCTAAAGCAAAGGTTGAAGAAGAAGGTGAAAAGTCTACTGTCGCGATTACTAGTGCTAAAGCAGAAGACTGGCTTTCTAAACTATTTAAGCTAATCGGCTTAAAGCGAAACTCAACAGAAGTTGTTATACCTAAAGCTGATGATGATATTTTGTTTTTAGAACAGCAGGCGCGCGTTTATTTACGTGAAGCGAAAGAAGCTTTAATTAGCCGTAATGGTGAAGACTTTTCAAAACTTATTTCTCAAACACAAGCTTTAATTAACGAGCACTACTTGGCCGATGATGAATCTGTAGTTTCAGTTTCTGAGCAACTTCAGAAAATTTCTGAAGCAAACCTTTTTCCAGAGTTGCCTGATATAACAAAATCTTTAAATTTATTACAATCTATTTTAAACCAGTACAAACGTGTTGATAGCGATAACGAAGCAGTTAAAAATTAGCCAGGTCTTGAGTAAAGAATTATGAAACATAAAATACTTTTATTTATTATTTTTATTTTGCTACTAAGTGGCTTAGCTGCTTATTTTTGGCAACTCAATAATGGCTACGTACTATTAAGTAATAATGACTGGCGCCTTGAAACTTCGTTAAGCCGTTTTATTATTATTGCTATACCTTGTCTGTTTATTCTTTACATGCTTCTTCGTGTCGTTAATTATTTCTTTGGACTTGTGCCACGCCTAAAACGCTATAGCAAAAACAAACATATTAGCAACGCACATAAATCTACCATATCGGGTTTAATGTTTTTATTAGAAGGCCGCTGGGCAAAAGCCGAAAAATCTTTTCTAAAAGATATTGAGCACAATAAATCTAGTTTGCTAAATTACTTACTTGCTGCGCGTGCGGCACATAATTCTGACAATCTAGAAAAACGCGATCAATTTTTAAAAGCAGCGCATGAATCTACACCAGAAGCAGATGTTGCAATAGGCATTACACAAGCGGACTTACAAATCTCTGCTCAGCAATATGACATGGCTTTAGCAACATTAGAGCAACTATTAAAAATTTCTCCTAAACACCCTTATATTATTAAGCAAATTTCACGCTTATATGTTCAGTTGAAAGACTGGGAAAAATTCTTAAATATATTGCCTTCGGCCCGTAGCCATAAAGTATTTAAAAAAGATGAACTAATTTCCTTAGAGTATCAAGCTTATCATTCTATTCTTGTTGCTAAGTCTGCCAGCAAAAATGTAGATGTGCTTTCATCTATATGGAAAGAAGCACCCAGCGAACTCAAGTCTGACTCACGCTTTATTAATACGTATACAACCGAGTTAAACAAGTTTGAACAAACCTCAAAGGCTCAAGCAGAAAAAATCCTTAGACAATATATTAATAAAAGCTGGGATGAAGACCTAGTTAGACAATACGGTCTGATTAAACTTGAAGATGCGACCAAGCAGTTAAAAACAGCTGAAAAATGGAATAATGGTCACGGAAGAAGCCCGATGCTTATGCTGACCTTGGCTCGTCTATGCAGTCGCCTACAGCTGTGGGGCAAAGCTCGCGTGTATTATGAGTCGTCTATAGCCTTGTTGCCTACCTCAGTTGCTTATTTAGAACTAGCTGAACTATTGAGTGAGAAGTTAGATGAAAAAGACAAGTCTACCGATGTTCTTCGCGCCGGTTTAGATTTGGCATGTCAAAACAATCAAGACCGGCGCACAAGCGACAAGGTTGCTTCTGACTCTGCATCTGCATTAGACACAACAAGTTCAAGTGCTCTACTAGGCCGTCGTGACTAATCTACTCCTTGGTGCCGGTTATGCTGCTCAACATATTTATAAGCAGCTAACCGCACAAGCTGATTACCAAAACCAAGTTACGTTTTCTCTCTCACGATCCTCGTCTTTTCTAGACAATAATCATCACTTTTCCGCTGACCTTGATAAGCCAAGTTCTTTAGATGTTTTGTCTACAGACATAAGCTCCGTAGAAACCATTTTTTATCTTGCTCCACCTAGAAACGAAGGCCTTGAAGAAACTCGCGTTAAACACTTTATTAACTTTTTAAAACGACACTCTTTCGCTGGTCGCATAATTTATATAAGCACCAGCGGTGTTTATGGAAACTTAGATGGCGCCTGGGCAGATGAAAGCACACCCCATAATCCCGAAACTATTCGTGCTAAACGACGTGTTTCCGCCGAATCACAATTTTTAGATATTGCCTCGCACACTATTCAAGCCATTATATTACGTGTGCCAGGCATATACGGACCTGGCCGCCTGCCTATCAATAAAATTATTCAAGGTAATAAAATACTTCGAGAGTCAGAATGCCGTTTTACAAATTTAATCCATGTTAATGATTTAGCAAGTGTTTGCATTGCGGCGGCAAAAAATGGTTTATCTGGTCAAATTTATAATGTTAGCGACACCAAGCCTGTGACTAGCAGCCTGTACTACAAATTAGTGGCGGAAGTGGCGGGCCTGCAGCCACCAGAAGAACTCAGCTTTGATGAAGCTGTTGAAATTTTTGATGAAAAGCGCCTTAGCTTTTTAAAAGAGTCAAGGCGCTTAGTTGTAGACAAGATGTTATTGGAATTAAAACCGAATTTAGCCTTTACTGATTTACGAAAAGGTATTCAACATGCCTTAGCTAACTCAGACTTTAAAGGTCTTACTTAATACCAATCCAGTCAAGTAAAGGTTTCCACTCTTCACGGTCAACTGCCGTAGCCTTATTATAAAGCTCCAATATTCCCACACCAGTCGTAGCTGATTTAATATAGTTACTATTTTCGCGAAGAGCTGTTATGTATGGCACACCTTTTAGGTCGTCTAAAAAGTTATCTAAATCTAAAAATATATTAGTGTGTCCACGTGCACGGTTGGCCACTACACAAAACTTTGTTTTCTTGCCTTTTATTGCACTGGTGTTTTTTAGCTCTTTAATAAAGCTAGCAGCCGCACGCATATCAATGGGAGAAGGCAAAACAGGAATAATAAATGTATCGGCACGTTTGGTATATTTCTCTAAATCTTTGCCATGAATTGAAGCTGGCGCATCCATAATCACAATGTCTGTGCCTCTGGCTTGTACAGCACCTCCATCATGTGCAACATTGCCTTTAATCATTGCTCGAGATTGAGGACGCTCATCAAGCCAGCGCATGCTCGACTCTTGCGGGTCATAGTCAGCCAATAAAACATTTTTACCTATTGAAGCATAGTAAGCAGCTAAATTTGTAGCAACCGTTGTTTTACCTGAGCCACCTTTAGCATTTAGTACCATTATTTTACGCATAATGAATCCTCCATCTATTAACTCAACCACTAACTTAACAAAGCTTTAGCGCTTGCGCCAGTAGAAGTTTATATTTTAAATTGTTATTTTTTAAATTCAGCCCATACAGGTGTATGGTCTGAAGGCCTTTCCCAGGTACGCGGTTCAAGATCTATACCGGCTTTTACACACTTTTCTCTTAAGCTGTCACTTGCCAAAACCAAATCAATACGTAAACCACGTTTACGTCTAAATGACATGCCTCTATAGTCCCACCAGCTATATGATCTTTCTTCTTGATCAAATAATCTAAAGGTGTCGCTAAAACCTAGGCTGAGTATTTTGTCTAAAGCTGCACGTTCTTCATTTGTGCAGTGAATTTTATTTAGCCACTCTTCTGGGTCATGAACATCTTCGTCTTTTGGAGCAATATTAAAGTCACCCAAAATAATGTAGTTTTCATACTGCTGTATTTCAGCAGCAATAAACTGTGTAACCTTATCTAACCAATTAAATTTATACGCAAACTTTTCCGTTTCGGGTGCCTGACCATTTACAACATACAAATCTAGTACTCGAACTTTCCCTAACTCTGGGTCATTAATAGTAGCGGCCATAATCCGTCTTTGCGGGTCATCTAAATCAGGCACGTCAGTTACTATATCTGTAAGTGGCAGCTTACTAATAATAGCCACACCGTTATAAGTCGCTTGACCAGAATACTCCACAAAGTAGCCGGCGTCTTTAATGGCTTCTACAGGAAAGTTTTCATCTTTAGTTTTTGTTTCTTGAAGAGCTAAAATATCCATTCCGCTAGTCGGCAGCCATTCTAAAACCTGATCTATTCTAATTTTTAAGGAATTTACATTCCAGCTGGCAATTTTCATTATGTATGTTTTTATATTGTGGCTGTTTGCTTTACCAAACTTTCATGCCACTAAATTTTGTTTTAATTCTTTTAGCTAG
Source organism: uncultured Gammaproteobacteria bacterium (assembly GCA_964479305.1). GTDB lineage: Bacteria > Pseudomonadota > Gammaproteobacteria > HTCC5015 > HTCC5015 > JAHDBX01. The sequence goes on from CAYZLE010000001.1 coordinate 17,465, forward strand.
TAATGAGTAACCCGCAATAAAGCCCATAGTAAATGCAAACAAACCTACAGCTATCGCCATAAATAAATTACGTGCTTTACCGTTATTGGCATCATCAATTTGTCTTTGCAATGCCATTTTTTCTTGTTCGTAATTAAACACTTCTGCTGCAGACAAGGCAGGCTCTTCAACTTTTTTTGTTTCTACTTTTACTTCGGGCTTATTTTTAAGCTTATCAATTTCTTTTCTAAGCGCAGTGTTCTCTTTTTCTTTTTCTGCCAAACGTAAGGCTGCCGGTTTATTGCTTGTTATGTATGAACTTCTTACCCAACCTTCCGTTCCATTTTCTAAACTCACTTTCGTGTAGCGCTCACCTTTTTCTATAAACTTTAATTTTGCACCATTCTTAATGGTCGTGAGTCTTTCACCGTCTGAGCTTGCTGTTGGATAAACACTTAAAAACAATCTATCTCTAACATATAATTGTTGAGCCAAACTTTGTGTGCTTATGCTAATTAATACAAGCGTTAAAACTATTCCTAAGCCTATTCTGAAATTCATTATTTTCATGCTGCCAATCCTGTGTCCTTTAATAATGCGTCTATAGAAGGTTCACGACCCCTAAACTTTATAAACAATTCCATGGCCTTCTCCGAGCCACCTTTTTGTAATATATTTTGTAAAAACTGCTTGCCTGCTTTTTCACTAAATACGCCTTCTTCCTTGAACAACTCAAAGGCGTCTGCAGACAATACTTCTGCCCACTTATAGCTGTAGTAACCAGCCGCATAGCCACCTGCAAAAATATGAGAAAAACCATTTTGAAAACGATTCCATTCTGGTGGTTTAATAACAGCAACTTCATTTCTTACTGCATCAAGTGTTTCTTGAACTTGTTTAGCACTTTCTATTTTTGGGTTTGCATGTATAGCTAAATCAAACAATGAAAATTCTACTTGTCTTAGTAATTGCATAGCAGCTTGAAAGTTTTTGCCCGCAATCATTTTTGTATACATATCATCAGGCAGGCTTTCACCTGTTTCATAATGCTTTGCAAATAAGTTTAAAGCTTCACGTTCCCACGCCCAGTTTTCCATAAACTGTGATGGTAGTTCAACCGCATCCCACTCTACTCCAGCAATACCAGATACTGCAGGGTAATCAACTTCTGTAAGCATGTGATGCAGACCGTGACCAAACTCATGGAACAAAGTAATAACCTCGTCATGAGTAAAGAGAGCTGGCTTGCCATCTAATGGCGGCGTTAAATTACAAGTCATGTAAGCAACGGGTAGTTGTAGTGCGTCGCTTAATTTAAAACGGCTTAAACAAACATCCATCCACGCACCACCTCGTTTATTTTCACGCGCGTATAAATCAAAATAGAAGCCTGCTATTTTTTCATCTTGCTGGTTATATACATCATAAAATTTTACATCTTTATGATAAGTACTTTGTTCATCACTTACTTTAATCGTAACTCCATACAAACGATTCACGATAGTAAACAAACCATTGATAACTTCGTGTTCTGGGAAGTACGGCTTTAATGCTTCTTGTGAAAGCTCGTAAAGCTCAATACTTAATTTTTCTGAGTAATAAGCGGTGTCCCAAGGCTGCAGTGTTTCGCCTTGTAAACTTTTAGCTGCATACTCATGTAGTTCTTTTAAATCTTTTTGTGCTGATGCTTTAGCTTTGCTAGCAAGGTCTAATAAAAAACTTTGTACGGTTTTCGTATCCTTAGCCATTTTTGTATAAATAGAACGTTCAGCATAATTTTCAAAACCTAAGAGCTTAGCTGCTTCTTGTCGCAAGCTTAAAATTTCTGCAATAACGTCATCGTTGTTGAATTCTGCTTTATTATTTTTTTGATTAGAAGCTCGTGTGCTAAATGCTGTGTACATTTTTTGACGCAACTCACGATTATCAGCATAAGTCATAACTGCAATGTAGCAAGGCATTTGCAAGTTAAGCATAAAGCCTTTTTTGTCTGCTTGTGCCGCTGCTGCTTCTGCCATACTTACGGCGTAATCAGGCAAGCCCGCTAATTCATTTTTATCTGTTATATGTAATGACCATGCTTTAGTAGCATCTAAAACATTCTGTTCAAACTTTGAAGTTAAAGCTGAAAGTTTTTGTTTAATTTCTTTATAGCGTGCTTTTTCTTTTTCGGGCAAAGCAACACCGCTAAGCTTAAAGCCATCAACTTCATCTTCTAAAATTTTTATTTGAGTAGCATTTAGTTTTTTATTTTTTGCTTTCTCTAAAACAGATTTTATTGCTTCGTATAAGCCAGCATTTTGACCCATCTCTGTTGAATAAATACTAAGCTCTTCTAGGCAACTGTCATAAGCATCGCGAAGTTCATCTGTATTCATTACCGAATTCATGTGGCCTATAGGAGACCAGAAGCGACTTATGTCATCATTAATTTTATCTAAAGGAATAATTAAATTTTCCCAGGTAAAATCTTTTTGTTTTAAAAGAGACTTAACTTCATTACGGTTGCGATTAAGCAAACCCAGCAAAGTTGTTTTAATATTAGACGGTTCCAGTGACCCAAAGTCGGGCAAAGTATTGAAGGCATTCGGTGTCATGCTTAGAGTCCGCTTTTAGATTTATAAGCAATAAGTGCAACAAAGGAAAGTAGTAATAAAATAAATCCTGCTGCCAACATTAACTTACTTTGCTTAGCAAGTTTTTGATCTATCTTGTCGATATTTTCATTTGATATAAACAAAGGATGCTGTTTATTTTTCGGCGCCGAAATTAAACACTTAGCCCCTGTTTCTTGTTGATGCTTTTCAAGGTATGCCGGCACATTTGTAGCTTCACCTATAATGTGAATGTTTTCATTTGCTTGAACAATAACTTCTGTAAAACGATAATCCGCCAAGTTAGTGTTAGCCTGTTCTGTTCCTAAGCTTGGAATATTATTGGGCTTACTATCTGCCTCATACCAAACGCGTTTTTGCACAGTTAGCCATTCGGCATCATCAGGATTTACTAAACAACTTTCACTGCCGTTTTTTAACAGGAAAACATCTGAACTTTGTTCACCATCAATTTGGTGATAAGAGTCTGGGCCTTCTTCATCTTCAAGCGGCTCTTCAATTGAATAGCTATACCAAACTGCGGGCGTTTTGCTTAAAGGTGAATAGGTTTCAGCATTAGACAATGATGATACTTGGCCTTTAACTTTTACCGTTTGTGTTTGAGTAAACGAATGTAAAGAAGAGTATTGAAGGTTTGTAAGTAAGCCTGCCTGTGTGTGCTTTTGCATTGCAAAGTATAAAAGAACACCTCCAAACAAACAGGCAATCATTGCATAAGATTTTAATTTTGACGGGCTCATATCAGCAAACAACTCTAGCAGTAAATCCATATCGTTAATTTATGCCTCGCTTAATTTTATCGTTAAAGAGAGGCCCGTTAAACGTCTAAGTTTGAAACAGAAAGTGCATTGCTTTGAATAAAGTCGCGGCGCGGTTCAACATCATCACCCATTAGTGTAGTGAAAACATTGTCAGCGTTTACAGCATCTTCAATGGTTACTTGTAACATACGACGTGTATCTGGGTTCATTGTTGTTTCAGCTAGTTGTTCTGGATTCATTTCACCCAGACCTTTATAACGCTGCACATATAAGCCACGACGAGCTTCGTTCATTAACCATTCAATTACATCTTTAAATTCTTTAACTGGCTGTTCTTTTTCGCCACGTTTAATAATACTTTTTTCATCTAACATGCCATGCAGCTGTTCGCTAAGCTCGGCAATATATTCATATTCGCTAGATTCGAAGAAGCCCGGCTCAAACATTGTTTCGCGCATAACGCCATGACGTGTTTGCTCAAGAACCAAAGCATTACCATCTTCATGCTTAAGCCATTTAAAGTCGTATTTTGCACCCGCCTCTGTTTGCGGCAAAATTTTAGCGTCTAATCGTTCCAACCACGCCTTGCGTGTTGCTTCATCGTCCGTTTGTTTAATAGCGCCAATTTCTAACATGCTGTTAAGCACTAAAGGTGAATAACGTAGTTGTAGACGTTTAACAATGTTTTGAGCAGCCAAATATTTAGAGGCTTGATCTTTTAAGCTTTCGCCTTGAAGAGTAGAACCCGGAAGACTTAATTCCGCGCCATCAATAGCTAGTTCAAGTAAAAAGCTGTTTAATTCATTGTCGTCTTTTAAATAACGCTCGGTTTTACCCTTTTTAACCTTATACAGAGGTGGTTGAGCAATATAAACATAACCGTTTTCAATTAACTCTTTCATGTGTCTGTAGAAGAAAGTTAACAGCAATGTACGAATGTGCGAGCCATCGACATCGGCATCGGTCATGATAATTATGTGGTGATATCGTAGTTTTTCAAGATTAAATTCTTCTCTACCGATACCACAGCCTAAAGCAGTGATTAATGTGCCGACTTCTGCCGAGCTAATCATTTTGTCGAATCGTGCTTTTTCTACGTTAAGAATTTTACCTTTCAAAGGCAAAATAGCTTGTGTACGACGATCACGCCCTTGTTTCGCTGAGCCACCGGCCGAGTCACCCTCCACCAAGTACAGTTCAGACTGAGCAGGATCTTTCTCTTGGCAATCTGCCAGTTTTCCGGGTAAACCTGCAATATCGAGTACACCTTTACGGCGCGTCATTTCACGAGCACGTTTAGCAGCTTCTCGAGCACGCGCTGCGTCTACAATTTTTGCCGCAATGGCTTTAGCTTCTTGCGGGTTTTCTTGTAAGAACTCGTTTAGCTTTTCAGCAAACAAGGACTCAACAGCGCCCTTCACTTCTGAAGAAACCAGCTTGTCTTTTGTTTGAGATGAGAATTTTGGATCCGGAACTTTCACTGATAAAACAGCTGTTAATCCTTCACGAGCGTCATCACCACTTACACTTACTTTAGCTTTTTTCGCAGAACCTTCTTCTTCAAGGTAGTTATTCAATGTACGCGTTAAGGCGCCACGGAAACCCGCAAGGTGAGTACCACCGTCTTTTTGAGGAATATTATTTGTAAAGCAGAAGACGTTCTCTTGATAAGAATCGTTCCACTGCAGAGCAACTTCTACACCCAGACCGTCTTTCTCGTTGTTTGTGTAAACAATTTTGTCGTGCAGTGCTGTTTTGCTTTTATTTAGATGTTCTACAAAAGCAGAAATACCACCCACATATTCAAAAACGTCTTGTTTACCGTCGCGCTTGTCTGTTAAAACAATACGTACACCAGAGTTTAAGAAAGATAGCTCGCGTAAGCGCTTAGCCAGTATGTTGTAATGAAACTCAATGTTTGTGAAGTATTTTTCACTTGGGCGGAAACGAATTTCTGTACCCGTGCGATCCGTATCACCTTCAACAGCCAAAGGCGCATCTGGAACACTGTCGGTATAGCTTTGTGTGTGAATTTTACCATTGCGGTGAATGGTTAGCTTTAAGTAATCTGAAAGCGCGTTAACTACCGAAACACCTACACCGTGTAAACCACCTGAAACTTTATAAGAGTTATCATCGAATTTACCACCGGCGTGTAATACAGTCATGATCACTTCAGCAGCCGAGCGACCTTCTTCTTTATGAATATCTGTTGGAATACCACGCCCATCATCACTTACTGTGATTGATTCATCGTTATGAATCATGACGTTTACTTCAGAGCAATGGCCAGCTAGGGCTTCATCAATCGCATTATCAACGGCCTCGAAAACCATGTGATGTAAGCCAGTGCCATCATCGGTATCACCAATGTACATACCCGGGCGTTTGCGTACGGCATCTAATCCTTTTAGAACCTTAATACTGGACGAATCGTAAGTTGACTCTGTCATTCTCTCTCCAACGAGCTGTATGGCTTCTACAGCTTTTATCATTAATCTTGTAGCAATATACACCTTTGCTTTTGTAAAAGCCTTAGGTGATATTTGATACTTAATTATAAAGCATTGAGCCAAAAATAGGTGGGGTTTATAGCAGCGAAAACCACTTAAAAGCCTATAAAAACCAAGGAAACGAAGGTTTTATTAGATAACACTTTATCCACAGCTTTTAAACATTCGAGACATGTTCCACGTGGAACACGGGAGCCGAAGAAAGAGTAAAGCAAACACTTATTGGTTTGTGATTACACCCTGTTTCACGTGGAACAATTTAGTGTTTTCCGACGCTTCACTCAAAGATAAACTATTAACGTCGATACAAGTAATAAACAACTGCGTGTTCAGTTTAGATAAAGTACTAAAGACTGTTTCCCTACGGTCGGCGTCCAACTCTGAAGCAAAGTCATCGAACAACAAAGCGCAAGGTTTATTAGTTTGTTGTGAGTATGTTTTGATTTGAGCCAGTGTCATCAAAACAACTAGGTTTTTTAATTGCCCTCTCGACAAGAACTCTGTGGCCTGGTGTTTGTCAGTAAAAAAACGAATGTCAGCTCTATGCGGTCCAGCGCTAGTAAAGCCCTGCTTTTTATCCCTGTCTAAGTTTTTATCTAATACAAGCTGAAGGTCTTCTTTTATATCCCAGCCCGGCTGATAATCTACTTCTAGCTCAGCATCTGGAAATAGTTCGCCTTTTAAGTTTTGTGTGTTTGTTAGTAAAACATCTAAATAAGTACTGCGATATTGATGTAACTCCGAACCGGACTCTGCCAATTGCTTATCCCACAGTTTAATTTGAGAATCAGCAAGTCTTGACTTAATAGCAGCATTTCGTTGTTTTAATACCGTATTATAGTTTTGCCAGACTTTATGAAAACCATGTTCCACGTGGAACACTCCCCAATCTATAAAGCGGCGCCGATTACTGGGAGAGCCCGAAATAAGCTCGTCACTTTCAGGGTGAATTATGCGTAAAGGAAATTGCTGAGCTAAATGAGAAGCCTTGCTGACTTTCTCTCGATTAACATGAAGTTCTACTTGAGAACCCTGTCTTTGGTAGCCTAAGGGTATTTTTACATTATCATCTTCAAGAATACCTGCAACTAAGCAGCTTTTCTTTTTATATTGAATAATGTCTTGAAAACGTCGACTTCTAAAGGATCGGCCTGTGCCGAGTATATGTAAAGCTTCTAGAATAGAGCTTTTACCGCTAGCATTAGCGCCATGAAAAACATTAATGCCAGCAGATAAAGGTAGGGTTTGGTCGCTTAAGTTTCTAAGCCCTTGAACAGTTAAACGGGATAAATGCACAAGTTAAAAACTAATTTATAGACGCATTGGCATAATAACGTTCTTGCAGTTAACTAAGCCTTTTTCTTGTATTAAACAACTGCTTTTAGAATCAATAAGCCCAAACTCAACATTCTCAGAGTCAATGTTATTTAGCACGTCAATTAAGTAAGTTACATTAAAACCAATATCAATCTCATCGCCAGAGTAATTAATCTCTACTTGATCAAGTGCTTCTTCTTGGTCTGGGTTTTGAGCTTCAATTTGAAGTTGGCCCGGTTCAAACTTTAAGCGCACGCCCTTGTACTTCTCATTAGATAAAATTGAAGTTCGTTGTAATGACTGCTTTAACAAGTCGCGGTCAATAATGGCAATATGTTTAACTTCAGCAGGAACAACACGACTGTACTCAGGGAAGCGACCATCTATTAACTTAGATGTCATAACCAAGCCATCAATAACAAATTGAATATGGTTTTTAGACAAGCGAACAGTTACTGCATCTTCAGAGTCTTTACTTAAGAAACGCTGTAATTCTAAAATACCTTTACGAGGAACAATAACCTGCATGTTATCTATAGAGCCTGTATCTAAAGGGTTTTCAGAAAGTGATAAGCGATGCCCATCAGTAGTAACGGTAAGCAACTTGCCTTCTTCAATAGCTAACAATAAGCCATTTAAGTAATAACGCACATCTTGTTGCGCCATAGCAAAACTTGTTTTAGACAATTGTTGAGATAAAACATTTTGAGGTAAAGAAAACTCTACAGAGAAGTCCATCTTGTCTAGCGAAGGAAAATCTTTACTTGGTAAAGCAGCAAGACTAAAACGGCTACGGCTTGAAGTAAGAATTGCTTTAGTATCATCAACATTCAAATTAATTAAAGCATCATCAGGTAAGTTCTTCGTGATATCAGCAAGCTTACGAGCTGAAATTGTAAACTCACCATCTTGATCAGCAGAGGCGTTTGTTTCACAAACAAGTTCAATTTCTAAATCAGTTGCTGTAAGCACTAATTTTTCGCCTGTCATTTTAAAGAGGATGTTCCCTAAAATAGGCATCGTTTGTTTTCTTTCTACTGCACCTATTACATTTTGTAAGGGTGTTAATAATTGTTCTCTACTGATGGTTAGTTTCATTTCCATTCTCTTTCTGTCTAATTATTAATATATATGTTATTTATTAAATATTATTATTATTAGTAAGGCCTGTTTTTGTTAACAAGTCTAAATAATCTTTATAAATCAAACACTTAAATTGGTTTTTGCCTTGAACTTTTAGTTCAGAAACATCTTTTTAGCTTGTGGATAAGTTGTGCTTGTTTTACCCTCTTAAACTTACTTACAAAACAATGACAAACTATTCACAGTTTCAACATCAGCTTAAACACAAGTTATTCACAATGCGCTAAATGTCGCTAACTTGTTAGTTTTCTATCCAATTTAATGTAATCTTCGTCGATCGTGTAATTTTCTTTTCTTAATTCTTTAATTTTACGACAAGCGTGAAGAGCAGTTGTATGGTCTCTTCCGCCAAAAGCATCGCCAATTTCAGGCAAGCTATGGTTCGTTAATTCTTTTGCTAGCGCCATTGCCATTTGTCGTGGACGCGTAATAGAGCGACTACGGCTTTTAGACAAGAGGTCACGTTGAGCAATCTTATAGTATTCAGCTACCGTTTTTTGAATATTTTCAATGGTAACCTGGCGGTCTTGTAAAACAATTAAATCGCGTAAAGTATCACGTGCAAAGTCTAGGGTAATATCTTGGCCACTAAAGTGTGCGTTAGCAATAACACGTTTAAGAGCCCCTTCTAGTTCTCGTACATTAGTACGTAAACTTTTAGCCATAAAGAAAGCAACATCACTTGGTAAGCGAGTTTGTGCCGCATCTGCTTTTGTTTGCAAAATAGCTACACGTGTTTCAAGTTCTGGTGGATCAATACAAATAGCTAAACCAGAACCAAAGCGAGATTTTAAGCGTTGGTCGAGGCCATCCACTTCTTTCGCATTACGGTCACTGGTTAAAATAACTTGGTTTTGCCCTTCTAATAAAGCATTAAAGGTGTGAAAGAACTCTTCTTGAGAGCGGTCTTTCTTGGCAAAAAATTGAATATCGTCAATAAGTAAAGCGTCAACGGATCGATATAGACTTTTAAAGTCGTTAATTGCGTTGTGTTGTAAAGCTTTAACCATATCGCCCACAAAACGCTCAGAATGTAAATATACAACGCGAGCATCTGGCTTTGAACGCAAAATTTCATTACCTACAGCATGCATTAAATGCGTTTTACCTAAACCAACACCGCCATATAAAAATAAAGGGTTGTAACCGCCACCTGGGTTTTGGCTTACTTGTTGCGACGCTGCGCGCGCTAGCTGGTTAGATTTACCTTCAACAAAGCTGTCAAAAGTAAAAGCAGGGTTAATATTGTGATTAATCTGCGGTAATAAATCTTTGGTTTCAACCACTGTAGAGTCAATGGCAGAATTATTTGTTTCGTAAATAGGCGTATTAACCGCGCCACCTACTTCAAGAGAAACACTGTTAATACCGTTTGTGTCGGCTAGCTCAGCTATGCGAGCATAAAAATTACGGTTTACAGAGTCAACAACAAATTGGTTGGGCGCAAGCAAACGCAAAACACCACCCACAGCAGTTCCCTGCAAAGGTCGTATCCACGTATTTAAGTCTTGTTCAGACAGTTCTACCTCTA
>CAYZLE010000002.1:0-26478 GCA_964479305.1 uncultured Gammaproteobacteria bacterium
CTTTTTGCAGTTTGTTATTCTTTAGCTAAAGTATGGGAAAGTCTCGGTGTTAAACCAGCAGCGATGATTGGTCATAGTATTGGTGAGTATGTTGCTGCATGCTTGGCAGGTGTGTTTAGTGTAGAAGACACAATGAAAGTGGTTGTTGAACGTGGCCAACTAATGCAATCAATGCCAGAGGGTGACATGTTGTCTGTGTCATTGTCAGAAGCTGAAATTAAACCTTATTTAAGCGAAAAAATTTCTATAGCCGCTATTAATGCTAGCAATTTAACATTGGTTGCAGGCGACACGGCATCTATAAGTGCGTTATCGGATGAACTTAATAGTAAGTCTATAGATAATAAACTACTGGTTACATCACACGCCTTTCATTCGCATATGATGGAACCAATGTTAGAAGACTTTGAAGCAGTGATAAGCGGTGTAGATAAGCGTCAGCCACAAATTGAAATTATTTCTACAGCAACTAGTAAAGCAATGGATGGAAAAGAAGCTGTTAACGAAAAATATTGGTCTGCTCATGTAAGAAATCCAGTTCGTTTTTATGAAGCGGTGAATGAGCTGTGGAATAAAGATGATTATATTTGTCTTGAAGTAGGGCCAAGAGCAACAGCAACATCGCTAGCTAATCGAGTAATTAGTGATCCAGCTAAACAGCTTGCCATTTCTTCGTTAGGAAAGTCTGTAAATAATGCTGATATAGAGCAGCAATTCACAATGGCAGTTGCCCAATTATGGGCTGTTGGTGTGTCGGTCGATTGGTCGGAATGGTATAGAAGTGAAACGCTTATTAATAAACAAGCTTTGCTTGTTTACCCATTTGAAAAAACATCGTGTTCACTAGAATATATCGAAAATACAAAAGAATTTGTACAAGAAAACAAAGGCTTTAGCGAAACAGAAGTAGAAGAAAAACTTCTAAGTTTAGTATCTCAGTTTACAGGTATGAGCTCTAAGGACTTACAAGACAAACCTTTCACATCTTTAGGTTTGGACTCGTTGTCACTTACTCAGTTTAGTTTGGCAGTTCAAAAAATATTTTCCGTGCAGGTTCCTGTGAGTTCGTTGTTGGGGGGCTGTCAAACAACAGCCTTGCTAAGCAACTTCATATTGCAGGAGCATGAAAGCAAAGGTGGTCAAGCTCCTTCGGAAGCGACTATTGCTAGTTTGGTTGCTCAATTAGATGCGGATGATGAAACACATAAAGGCTTTGCAAGGGGCTTGAGCCCTGCAGGGGAAGTTGATTGGTATAAAGAGCTTAAAGGTAAATATTATCGTCATGCAGAACATGGTTGTAAGGAAGAAGTAATATTGGTTGATTATAATCCATTTAAAAAAGGCAAGGTCGAAAATATTATTTCGATGACACAGTCTCAGTCTGAGATATTGTTATCTGCTCAGCAGAGTCAAAGTGCTCTAAAGGCATATAACTTGGCATTCTGTATGTCGATTAAGGGATCACTAAATGTATATGCTTTAACAGAAGCCCTAGATACTTTAGTTTGTAGGCATGAAGCCTTACGAAGCAGCTTCGACTTTGATGAGCAAAAGATGATTGTGTTTTCGAGAACAGCGTGCCAGTTTGATGTAGTTCTGTTGGAGGGTGAGACGGCTGAAGAGAAAAGACTCCACTTGAAAAGCCTTGAAAAGGAAATGCAAAATACAGCTTTTGACTTGTTAAATGAGACCCCTTATAAAGTTTGTCTATTTAAGGAAAGTGAAGATCAATATTACTTGTCACTGGTTGCTCATCATATTATTGCTGATGGCTGGTCGCTTGATCTTTTTGTTACAGAGCTTGAGTTGATTTATAACTCCCTATCAATAGGCGAAGAGCTAGATTTAGAAGATCCTTATTTAATTTCAAGATATAACGCAGATGTAGTTGCTAGTACTATTGAGGGTAGTTACCTGACAAATAGGCAATACTGGGTGGATAAATATAAAGATTCTGTTCCAGTTTTTGATTTGCCACTATACAAAAAAAGGCCTTTAATACGTACGTATAAAGCTAAACGTTGCGATTATACTTTCAAGCCTGAAACCGTGAAAATGATTGATGAAACCTTGCCGGGGCTAGGCGTGACCTTCTACTCTTTTGTATATGCTATGTATGCTGTTTTGATGCAGAAGTTAACAGGTCAAAATGACCTTTCTGTAGGAGTTCCGTACGCCGGGCAAATTGCAACAGGTAAAAAGAATTTATTTGGTCATTGCGTGAATATGTTGCCTATACGCTTTAATTTTAACGATACAAAAACAGTTGAAGGTTTTGTAAAAGAAACTCAGCGTTTGCTCTTTGAGGCACAGGATCATGGGACTATAACTTTTAGTGACCTGATAGGCAAAATTAAAGTTGAGAATGACATGAGTCGTATTCCAATTATTTCTACAACATTTAATATTGATCAAGGTGTAAGGCATGCGGCCTTTAACGGCCTCGATGTTGAGTATGAATATGCAGAACGTGATTATGAAACTTTTGAACTAGCAACAACCTTTGTACGTAATAATGATTTGTATAAAGTTCAGTGTCAATATAACTGTGATTTATATAGTAATGAGCAAGTTTCTCAATGGCTTCACTTATATGAAACTATTATTCAAGAGTCATGTGCTGATATTACTCGTGACGTAAAGTCATTAAAAGCAACCCCTCCCTTAATCGAAGAGCAGTTTGATAAATGGAATGACACGGTTTTTGAATACGATAAAAGTAAATGTATCGGTGACTTTGTTTCAGATGCTGCGCAGAATACACCTGATAAAGTCGCGGTCATCTTTGAAGATGAGCAATACACGTATAGAGAGCTTGATGAAAAATCGAATGCTGTTGCTAACTGCCTAATAAGCAAAGGTGTTGTGCCAGATACTTTCGTTGGGCTTTATATTGAACGGACAGTTAATACGCTTGTTTTATTGTTGGGTGTTTTAAAATCGGGCGCAGGGTATTTGCCGCTTGATCCTGAGTATCCATCTGAGCGAATTAGTTTCATTATCGATGATGCTAAAGCTAATATCTTAATTAGTCAGTACAACTTAAAAAATAATGTCCCAGAGATTGCAGGTGAGGTTATTTATCAAGAAGAGTTGTTTGATGGCCTAGAGAAATTTGGCGTTAGCGCACCTAAGAATAAACTAAAGCCGCATAATTTGGCTTATACAATTTACACTTCGGGCTCAACAGGTAAGCCTAAGGGTGTTCAGGTAACTCACCAAAATGTTGTTAACTTTTTATTAGGTATGCAGCAGACGCCTGGTATGACAGCTGATGATAAATTATTGGCCGTAACCACTATTTCTTTTGATATTCATGTACTAGAGATGTACCTACCTTTAGTTTGTGGTGCGACGATTGAAGTTGCCAGCCGTGATTTGGCAATTGACGGTGGTGGTTTAGTAGAGCGAGTTAAAGATTCAAAAATAACAATGCTGCAAGCAACTCCGTCTACTTGGAGAATGATGCTTGAAGCAGGTGAATTAGGTAACCCTAACATTAAGGCTTTAGTTGGCGGTGAGGCACTACCTAAAGATATATTGCCTAGTTTTGTTGCTAATGCCGGTGAAGTTTGGAATATGTATGGCCCAACAGAAACCACAGTGTGGTCAACTTGCAAGCGAATAGATGACGCAGAAAAATTAATTACAGTAGGTAAGCCAATTGCAAATACTCAGGTATATATTTTAGATGAGCAAAAAAATCGTGTACCAATGGGAGTAGCTGGAGAACTATATATAGCTGGTGATGGTGTTACAAATGGTTACTTGTACCGTCCTGAACTTAATGAAAAAACATTTGTGCCTAACCCGTTTGCGAAAAATTTCGATGAAAAAATGTATAAAACAGGTGATGAAGTTAGGTATCGTCCAGATGGTGAAATTGAATACTTAAATAGAATTGATAACCAGGTTAAAGTTCGTGGTTATCGTATTGAATTGGGCGAAATTGAGAGTGTTATTTTAAAAACGCCTGCAATAAATCAAGCTGTGGCGATTGCTCGTGAAGATATACCTGGAGATGTTCGTTTGGTCGGTTACTACACCTTGAATGAGGGTGGTTTAATTGATGCAGCAACATTAAAACAGTTATTAAATAAAGATTTACCACCTTATATGGTCCCGCAACATTTTGTTGAATTAGATTCTTTTCCTTTAACGCCGAATGGAAAAATTGATCGTAAAAAGCTACCGAAGCCAGATGAAGGTCAATGCTTGAACGACGATAATTTTGTAGAGCTAGAAGGTGAGATTGAAAAGAGAATAGCCTCAATGTGGTCTGACTTAATAGGTGTAAACAAAATTGGTTTGTTTGATAACTTTTTTGAAGTTGGCGGACACTCTTTGCTGGCAATGAAGTTTGTCTCATCGGTCAAAAAAGAATTTGACGTTAAATTAACTTTCCAGAATGTGATTCTAGATAACTTGCAGAATATTGCAAAAATTTGTGGATCTACTTATCAGCATAAAGGGTCATTGGAAAATTCAATTGTTGATAAGAGTCGAAATATAGAGACTTTTTACTTTGGTGAAAATAGTGATTTATATGGTGTTTACCATAAGGCTGTAGATAGTGAAAATAAAAAGGCTGTACTTATTTGCCCTCCGGTAGGTCAGGATTATGTCCGTTCATATAAGTTGTTGCGTATGTTATCTATGCGTTTGGTGAAAAAAGGATATGATGTTTTAAGGTTCGATTATTTTGGAACCGCTGATTCAGCTGGCTTTGATAATGAGGCGAGTGTTGACCGTTGGAAAAACGATATTAAAGATGCGCTTGAGTATTTGAAAAAACGCTCTGGAGCTGAAGTGTCAGCGCTAGGTGTGCGACTAGGTGCCACTGTGCTAAGCGACCTGAGTGAGTTAGATATAAAGCAGCTGGTGTTATGGGACCCTATCGAGAGCGGTGAGAAACACCTTTCTATGATGGGTGAATTGCATTCAGAGTTGTTGAGAGATCTATATAACTTCCGCTGGGGAAGACTGAATAAAAATACTAAAGCATGTAAACAGTACGTGGCTTTTAATTACTCTGATATAGCTATTCAGCAAATTAAACAATTAGAATTGCAAAAAAGTTACAGTGAACAGTCTTTAATAGTACTTAGCTCAGATGTAATTTTAGAGAATAAACAAAACTACAAAGACAGTGAAGTTAAAACTGTTGATGCGACAGCAGACTGGTATAACTTTACATATCAAGATGACGTCCTAACATCACAAGATGTTATTGATGTGGTGATTGATTGCTTTGATGAAACGTAAGGGTAGTTATGAAAGAAATTGCATGCCAGTTTGGTGAAAAGAAAAATTTAGTTGGGGTATTTGCCCCTGCAATAGCGGGTGATAAAAAAGACACGGCTTTTATATTTGTAAGTGCAGGAATCTTAAGTAAGATAGGTCCGCATAGATTGTATGTTTTGATGGCAAGAAAGTTGGCGCAGAAAGGCTTTCCTTCTATGCGATTCGACTTAGGAGGAATTGGTGAGAGTGAAGTTGATTTGGCAGCAAACTTAAGTTTGCATGAAAGAAGTATAAGTGAAATTCAGCAGGCAATGACTTATGTGACTGAATTATCAGGAATTAAACGCTTTGTTTTATGTGGTTTGTGCTCTGGCGCAGAAGATTCTTTTAAAAGCGCTGTAATAGACGAACGTGTTTCAGGGCTCTATTTAATAGATCCGCATGGCTTTGAGACTAAAAAAAGCAAGTTAAGGTATAACATTTTTAGGGCATCTCGAAAGCTAGTCATGTTGACGGGCTGGTATTCCAAAAGAGTTACGGGTGTGGCTGAAGAAAATAAGCTTGATGACGAAGTTGACTTTCAGGATGAAATCTCACAAGAAGTTGCTGAGGAAAAAACACAAATTTTATTAAAGCGTGGAGTGCATATAAAATATGTTTATACCGGCGGTGTTTATTCTTACTTCAATTATGCGAATCAGTTTTATGACATGTACCCGAACATTAAAAAAACAGATTTGGTCGATGTGGAAATTCTGGATAAATTAGGGCATTTACCTCTTTTGGATGGAGATAAAATAACCTTCGTAAATTCAATTTGCCGGTGGGCGAAAAAAATACTTTAGATAGTGGTCTTATATGAAAATATTATTTTATGTACTAGCTTTGTTGTTAGTTTATACCTACGTTGGTTATCCTTTACTTATTTATATTTTAGCGAAATTCAAAAAGCATAAATTTGTTAAAAATGAATTTATACCTTCGGTTAGTATTGTTTTGGTGGCTTATAATGAGCAAAATAATATTGAGAAAAAAATAAAAGAATGTCTTGATCTTGATTACCCCAGCGAAAAGATTGACCTAATTATAGTTTCTGATGGCTCGGATGATGGAACTGATGCCCTTGTTATGAAGTATGCCGATAAAGGAGTTAGTCTGCTTAATAATGGAGAAAGAAGAGGTAAGTCTGCTTGCCTTAATGATGGTGTTGCATTTTCTGGTGCCGATTATATTATTTTTTGTGATGCTCGTCAGGAGATAGATAGATTAGCGGCCAAGTCTTTAATGCAGTATTTTGCAGACGAGGATGTAGGGGCTGTGAGTGGCGAAATGTTTTTTAAAAATGACGGCCTTGACGGTTATTCAGATAGCGTAGATTTTTATTGGAAGTATGAAAAATTCATTAGAAAAAATGAAAGTATGTATCGTTCAGTTGTAGGTGTGACAGGTGCTCTATATGCAATAAAAAAAGAATATTTTAAGGTTTTACCTCAAGATGTGATTTTAGATGATGTGATGGTGCCTATGAACATAATTGCACAAAATAAAAAGGTCTTATATTCTCCGGAAGCAATGATTTATGATTACCCTAGTACTGATTTAGCCTCTGAAGAAAGGCGTAAAAGGCGTACATTGTCAGGTAATTATCAATTGATTTCACTAATGCCTTGGTTGTTGTCGCTAAAGGAAAACGAAATATGGTTTGAGTATATTTCGCATAAAGTATTAAGGTTGTTATCCCCATTTCTGTTGGCAATGTTTTTCTTTGTAAGCTTGTCTCTAATTAAGTTTGGAGGTTTGTACGTACTTGGGTTTATTGGTATTTCTTATTTATGTGTAGCTTCATTGGTTGGTATATATTTTAAACAGTATAGTTCTAAATCCTTTATAAAGATCCCTTTAAGCTTTATGACTATGAATTACTTTGCTTTTATGGGATTTTGTGATTTCTTCTCGGGGAAAAAATTAGGACAATGGAAATAACTCTATTGCCTATATTAGCTTATAAGTTAGGAAAGCCGAGTGTAAACGGCAGCATTTCAAAGTCCTCGCTATTTTCAATAAGGAACCTATTTAATTCATAGTGCTTAAGTGCTCGTATTGAGTTTGTTCCTCCTTTAAAGCTTGCGCTAAAGCTATACCCATGGTTTTTAATTGTAGACATTACTGAGTCGTTATAATCATTAGGGCCTCCATTAGGAAATGCTAAGGTAGTTACTTGTTCGCCAACCTCCTCTTCAATAATTCGTTTTGATTCGATAACTTCAAATTTTAAATCCTCAGATGTTAGGCTAGATAAGATTGGATGGGATACAGTATGAGAACCAATCTCCATTCCATTTTCAGCCATTTCTTTGCATTGTGTCCAGGTCATTGTTTTACATTGATCAAGAAATTTTTCTTCAGGATACTCAGCGTTAGAATAGTTTTTAATAAGTTCGTCTACTGCTAAAAGTCTTTGTTTATTGCTGAGGCCTTTAAAGTGTTCAAGTGTTTTGTCTATGATAGGTAACCTGTCATCACCAAGGGGAGGTAGAACATCTTTGTAGTTGATTGAAGCTAAGTTGATCGAGTTATTTAGAGTGTGTTTTAATGTAAAGACAACACGCTCATACCAAAAAGGCAGGTCATCACCTATATGCCCAGTTGCTACAAAAAAAGTTGCAGGTACATTGTACTTTTTAAGAATGGGGTAAGCAAAATGGTAGTTGTCGTCATAACCATCATCAAAAGTTATAATGATTGGTTTTGAAGGAAGCTTCTGCGTACCTTTGATACATTGATCAAGTTGCTTAAAAGTAATCGGTGTATAATTTTTTGAAATGTATTGGATGTGTTTCTCAAACATCTTAGGTGTGGCAGAAATCACCCTGGCATCAAAAGGAAATGTTGTTGTATCAACATCCATAATGCGATGATAATTGATAACAGGAAGTTGTTTGAAGACTCTACTTCTTATATTTTGACTAGCCCAGGTAATTCTTAGTTTATTTGATAGCTTGGCTAATTTTTGTTTTCTTCTCATTTATAAGATTCTCTTCAAAAATCCAAATTTGGAAGTAAGGCTTGGCGCAATATTAAGCAGAGCGTCTTTATTTGCTTTGATACGATAGTATGCAATGCAAATAATAGTAGTGCCAGATGCGAATATTATTATTTTAATTAAGATGTTCAGAAAAATATTGCTATGGTTGGCTAAGAAGTAATCGGCTAATAAAGTCGCCAATACTATAAGCATTGACTTGAAGAAGAATCCAAATTTTAACTCCATATCAAAAGATTGTTTAGAGATATAGTAATAAATTAAAAATTGACACAGTTGAGCTATTAGCATAGCAACGGCCGCACCCTGGAAGCCCATTATTGGTATTAGTAACACAAAAAATGCAGTCAAGATGACAGCACAAAAAATATCAATACCGGCTATGTATTTTGTTTTGTTTTTCACCATTAAACCAAGGTTGTTGTACTCTGATAAAGCATAAAACATTGAGCCTAGGACTAATAGTGTTACGGCAGAGGATGATGAATGGAAGGTTTCGTTTGCCATAAGCGTAATAACGGGTTCTGCAAATATACTTACCCCGATGGCGCCGATAGTTAGTGCTAAAATAGCGACGTCAAAAGTGATGCTGTAAACAGCTTTTTTACTTTTTTGGTAATAAAGGTCAAAGCGCTTGGTGTTCCAATACATTACAAAAGGTTCCCAGAATATGGCAATCAGGATAGAGGCCATTTTGCCAGCTAATTCAAACAGGCCAACATCCTCAAGAGAGCTATATATTCGGATAAAGTATCTGCTTGATGACCATATATAGATAATTGCTAGGGTTGAAAACCATAATGGTATTGAATAAAGAATAAGGTCTTTTGCCGTTTGATGTTCATAGCCAAGTCCAGCTTCTTTGACTAAGTACCAAGTGAAATAAATAGCTAGTATCCCAGTGAATGCAGCTGCACTGATGGCAACCCCCATTACACCTAATTTCAAAAATACAATTAAATATATGTTAAGCGCTAATTGTAAAAAAAGTTTAATAATACTGACGTATAAGAAGAGTTTAGCTTTTTCCATGATGCGTAAATAAACGAAACCATAAATTTCAATGGCTTGCGTTATCAGGCAAATAAAGAAAATGCCCGTTACAAGAGCGTATTCTTCAGTTCCAAAAATTAAATTCGATAATGGCACTCTGTAGAAAAAAAGAAGCAATGTTGCAAAAATACTTATCACAAAAGTAGCGATAAAGGCTGAGGATATTACTAGGTTAGGGTTTTCACCATTTGATTTTTTCTCATGATAAAACTTGGGTAAAGCATGACCTAATCTAGCACCAAGTACTGTTTGAAATATAGCAAGCGAAAAAACCAAAAGAGCAATAACGCCAAAATCAGTTGGCGATAAAAAGCGCGTAAAAACTGGAAGCATGAGAAAGCTGACGGCCTTGTTACATATATTGGAAATAGCATAAATGGTAGTCTGGTTTAAGGCTTGTTTACTCATAAAATATATTTATTGAACTTGTGAGGGGGTATAATATCATATAACTAATAGCCACTAATGGCATAGATGTTAAATAAAAATGATTGGATGTAAGAATGGTAGTTTACAAGTGATGAATGCAAAGAAAATAAGTATATTTATAGTATCGGCTTTATTGTCCGCGTGCGGTGGTGATGGAGACCTTTCTTCTACGTCAATTGATTCTAATATTCCTAATATTGATACTCCAGTGTCAGCTCCAGTAAATTCAGATGATGTATTACGTTTGTTTGGTGCAAAATTAAAAGAGGCGATTAAGGTTGGAAACGTTGATGCCGCCAACCAGGCTTTGCAAGCCAATATTGATACTGGTACGCACTATTATGATGGTGTTTTATCAGTTGATTTTTCAAGTAAAACTTTGTTGCAGGCTGGGTATATCACGCAAGAAGAGTTTGCTGCAGAGCGAGTTAATTTAGCGGGTGCTGTAGCAAAAGCCAAATCATCTATTGATGCAGGTTTTATGAACCTTGGGGCTGAAAACTACCTAACCGGCATGATGGAATATTACTTGGAAGAGAAAAGTTTGGGTAATACTTTGACTGGTGTGAAGGAAACTATTCTTAATCAGGCGGCTTCAGGTACAAATTGGAACTCATTTATTGATGACCCCAATAGTGTGGTGTCCAGGGATGCTGATAGAGTAGAGTCAATTAGAGAAGTAGCATTGGCACTGGAAAGTTTAGTGGATGCTTTGACTGTTCTTCAAGAGGATGGCGATGTTATACCTCAAAGCTATGTTAATAAACTTAATGCTTCTTTATTAAAATTAAAAGGTATTGTTGAGCAGCTGCTTACTGGTCAATATGTAGATGATCGAGCTCAACGAAACTATTCACAAGCGTTCTATAATGGCCTTGCTGGTGTGGCCTTAATAAGGGCTGATGAATACTTTTTAAAATACAACGGTCAACGGGATGCTCAAATTCTGCCATTGATAAAGCGTTTAGCAGATTGGATGTTAGTTGGGGGCGGTGCGATATATCGTTACAATCTTCCAGATGGTGTTGCTGCAGGTGCACCTTTAAATTATCAGATTGTGCAAGCAGGTGTTACTAATCCAACTGTTCAAACAGCAACAATAAACTCGACCAACATAGCGGCTGGGTTTGTTGAAATTAACATTCCGATTATAAGCTCACCATCGCAAGCCGGTATAGCAAATGTGAGCGCCCCATTTAATTCTAATCTTGCTAGTCGTACTGAGTATAGGTGGACAAATACTGATGTTCAAGGCGTATGGGCGATAAAGTATGCTAGCCATAATTCGGGTGGTGTTTCGCTTGCTAATGATGAAACTTCATCTTTAACGCTTTCAAATATTGTTAACCCACTGTTTGCATGGCTGCATAAAATGGATCAAACCTATTCGGATGGCTTGTCATATAAAGATGCTTACTGGAAGACATTTGTAGGACCGCTGTTGTATTCAGGTGCTTGGAACTTTGCAGGCAGTGCCTCTGGAAAATTTTATAATCAGCTCTTGTACAAGATGCGCTATGCTTGGGAATGGCTTGGTGTAAATGGTTCGGCGATTAAGGCTCTTAATTTATCACCAATATCTCCATCTGCAGGCTCTTTGCCATCAAATGGCTGGGTACAGTTCTCTGGTGATCAAGTTGACGCAACTGTTATTTCTGGAGATCGTTTAACTTACAATAGTGTTTTTGAAAACAATGTTGGTTTGCCAGGAGCAAAAGCTTTAGAAGTTAAAATGCTTATGGGTAATGACCCGGCTTTGTCTTCTAAGGTGTCACTATTCGCCGGAGGAAGTGCTAATAATCTATTTTCTTATAGGGCAAATTTCACATTAAATTTTATCAATTTGAATATAGATAGTGGCGCACAATCAACTAGTTTAGGGGTTTCTGCGGCAGAGTATGATTTTAGTGCGGGTCAAGAGGTTAGTTTCCGAATGGAGCTTGTTGATTTGCAAGAGCTTAACCCTGAGGCAAGTCCAGGAGATTTAGTGATAATCTCCTATTATGACCAAAGTGGAAGTATTATTGGAGCCTTGAGTCATGTTCAACAGCCAAAGTTAACAAGTGGTAATTTGGGAATGAGGATCAATCCAGGAGCGAACCCAAGTGTTATTAATATCCCTTTGTCAGATATTAAAACATTGGAATAAGAATTGTTTCTTAAACTTTTTTTGATATCAAAATACTGAGTTTTGCTGTAAATTGGTAACCTATTTAACTATATAATTTGGTATAAAATGCTATTTCGAATATCTCTTTTTTTTACTTTGAAATTACTTTTTATGTCGGTCTCTATAGCCCAAATACCTGTTGAGAGCGAATTTCAACAAAAAGTAATTAAGTATGGTGAAATTCACCACCTAAATAGGTTGAAGTATATATCTTTTGAAAAGCCAGCTTATGTATATAGTCAGGTTGACCCTATATCAAAAAGAAAAGTCGGTGATATTTTGTTGGGCTCTGTTTATTACGATGCAGGTTCTGGTTATTATGATATGGCTGACTACCTTGCTTCAGCGACCTCAATATCGTTTTATAAGGAAGAGTGGGGGCAATACGCAGAGTTAGCTAATGATATTTACATTCATTGGCTAGAAAACATGAAGACCCCATACAACGCTCAAGGATTTAGAAATTTCTCAGGTGGCCTTTATCGTGAGTACATTAATTCCGGCGACTTAGATGCAAAATTGAAGGCTAGGTCTGTTATAGCGGGCATAAGAAACAATTCTGCATACTCACACCTTGAGCCAACTTCTTATGCTAACTCAGTAATGAAGCATGAAGTGTTTAGTAGAGAAATAGCGTACATGCTGCAGGTGCTACTGGACTATGAAAAGGCTGGTGCAATTAATGGTAAGTCTGATGCCTTATTAAATAACAAACGTATAAATTTAGCTAAAAATGCAGTTTTAATCCATTTAAATACGTGGATATCACAACAGTATAGTCCTAACCCTCCAGGGTATTTGGGGAAAAACTATAAGTATACTCAAGCATTTATGGTTGGTTTAAGTACAGAAGCAATTATTGATTACCTTCTTTGGCTAAAAGATCGCAGGGAAGGCTTGGTTAAGAAAGGCTACCATAAAGATAGCTTCTTCACTAAAGGTTCGACCTTGCAGACTTATGACGCCGCCGTTACTGAAATCCACCCTGTATTAATGAAAATGGCAAATTGGCTATGGGACAATATGTGGCAAGACTCTCCTCAAAGCAAGGATTATGGAGCATTTAAGTATGTAAATGTCGCAGGCACAGCCGCAGGAAATGACACTAACCCTGCCGGTGATTTAAATATGATTATATTGCCTTTATATATTTATTTGTATGAAGTTACCAAAGAGCCGGTTTGGTTAGAAAGAGCAGATAAAATTTTTATTGGTGGAGTTAAGCTTGCGCAGTGGAATTTGCCAAAACAATACAATCAACAAACAAGAAGTGTAAAAAAATACCTCGACTGGCGATAAGTTGTATTCATTTTAACAATATAAAGATTATAAAAATATGTGTGGTTTAGTAGGACTAATAAAAAAAGATGCTAGTAAAATTGCTGAAGAAAATATTCTTCAAGCAATGAATGATTCTATATTGCATAGAGGTCCTGACGGCGAAGGTTTGCACATTCAAGGGCCTGTAGGCTTGGGTCATAGGCGATTATCCATCATTGACTTAGCTGGCGGTGCACAGCCAATGAGTAATGAAGAGCAAACGGTTCACGTTGTTTTTAATGGAGAAATTTATAACTATAAAGAGCTATATGATGAGTTAGAGGGCCTGGGTTATAAGTTCAATACAAATTCTGATACTGAAGTGTTGATACACGGCTGGTCAGAATGGGGCGTGGATAGCGTAAAAAAACTTCAAGGAATGTTCGCTTATAGTCTTTGGGATAAGAAAGATAATACCTTGTTTATCGCGAGGGATAGGCTGGGCATAAAGCCATTGTATTATTCTTGCCTAGATAATGGAGATATAATATTTGGCTCTGAAATGAAAACCTTACTTGCTCACCCCGGTTTAAGTAGAGAGATTAATTATCAGGCCGTAGAAGATTATTTCGCTTTTGGTCATATTCCTGAACCCAAAAGCATTTTGAAAAATGTACATAAGCTACAGGCTGGGCACACGCTTTTGTTAGATATTAATAACCTAAAGTTAACTGACTCTAAAGAATATTGGGATGTATCTTTTGAGAAAAATATAGGTTCATACTCTCAAGAAGACTTGCAGGGTGTTTTAAATAAGTCAGTTGATGATCACTTGGTGTCAGAAGTTTCCTTGGGTGCATTTCTATCTGGTGGTGTAGATTCTAGCGCAGTAGTTGCCATGATGTCTAAAAGCCTTAACAGTCAAGTTAAGACTTGTTCAATCAGTTTTGCTGATAAAGAATTTAGTGAAGAAAGTTATGCTACAGAAGTTGCGGAACTGTTTAATACGGATCATTATGCAAAACAAGTTGATATTAATGACTTGTCTATTATCGATGAATTAGTAAAAGCATATGATGAGCCTTTTGCTGACTCTTCTGCGCTTCCTACTTATAAACTATGTGAATTAGCAAGGCAAAAAGTAACAGTGGCTTTATCTGGGGATGGTGGTGATGAAGTTTTTGCAGGTTATTCATGGTATTCAGGACATCAAAAGAGAGCAAGTTTACAGGAAAAAATACCGTCAATAGTGCAGGCAGCAATACGTGGGTTGAATCCAGTGCTAGCAAAAAGTGGTTTTAATGGAATGTTTGATAAGCTACGTAAGCTTTCAAAATTAGGGATGTCGCCTGCTGAGGCATTCTCTTATAGTGCAATGGTTACAGACCCTGTATATAGAAATTTTGCTTATTCCGAAGGTTTCTCTAGAAATCTAGATGGGTATAAGGCTCAAGATGTAATTCTGCATTATGCAAATAAAGCAGATACCGATGACTCACTTGCTTTAGCTCAATATATTGATATGAAGGTATATATGTGTAGCGATATTTTAACAAAAGTAGATCGAGCAAGTATGGCACACTCATTAGAAGTACGAGTCCCATTAATAGATCATAATGTAGTTGAATGGGCATGCGCTAATATAAACAGCGAAGATAAAATTAAAGGTGGTGAGCTTAAAGCACCACTTAAAAAAGCATTTGAGTCTACACTTCCACACGATATTTTATATCGACCAAAAATGGGTTTTAGTGTACCTATCAAGTCATGGTTGCAAACATCTTTGAAGGTAAGTATAGATGAAATATTGCAAGACTCAGCTGTATTAAGTCTGGGTATTTTTGATAGAAAAAACCTAAATAAGTTAGTAAGCCATCATTATTCAGGAAGAGCTGACCATAGCTCGTTCTTATGGTCATTACTAATGTTCGAAGGAAGTATGAAACATATAGGTTTGAAATAGTTGCTGATATCTTCGGCAACATTTATATATTTAGGAGTTATAGGCTATGCCTGAAATACAAAATAAAGTTATTATGCTCGAATTTAATGAGCTTTGTCCCCCTCTTATGGAGAAGTTTATAGCAAATGGAGAGCTGCCAAATTTTAAGCGTTTGCGAGATATGTCTGAGTGCCATATAACAGATGCTGGTGAAGAAACAGAAAACCTAGAGCCTTGGATTCAATGGCCTACTGTTCATACGGGTTTGTCGTTTAAAGAGCATGGTATTTTTCATTTGGGTGATGCTGATAAATCTGATGCAGAGTCTATTTGGGATATATTGTCAAAAAAAGGTTTGTCTACTTGGGTCTGCGGAAGTATGAATGTCAATTATGACTCGTCAACATTAAAAGGGAAGGTATTGCCTGATCCTTGGAGCATTGGAGTTAAGCCTTCAGATCCTGAATTAGAGCCATATTACAAGTTTGTTAGAGCAAATGTGCAAGAGCATACTAATGATGAATTCAAACTCGGTAAAAAAGAGTATATGGGTTTTCTTAAATTCATGCTCACTCATGGTATGTCTTTAAAAACAATGTTTGCTATTTCTAAACAGTTAGTAAGTGAGAAATTAGACTCTAGCAAAAGATGGAAGCGTGCATTGTTGATGGATAAAATGCAATGGGATGTTTTTAAACATGAATTTAAGATAAGTAACCCTGCTTTATCTACATTTTTCTTGAATAGTACCGCTCATCTGCAGCATAAGTTTTGGCGCTATATGGAGCCCGAAGAATTTAATTCAAAAGTTTCAGAAGAAGATATTAAAAACTATGGCAATGCAATTTTGCAAGGCTATAGAAGCATGGATGAAATTGTTGGCCAGGCATTGAGCTTGAAAGATGACAATACAAAAATTGTTTTTTGCACAGCTTTGTCGCAACAACCTTACAAAGACTTAAGTGAAAAAAGATTTTACAGACCAAGAGACTTTGATGAAGTGGTAACAGCATTTGGCCTTACAGGCGTTAAAAAAATAAGTCCTGTAATGTCTGAGCAGTTCCATGTTATTTGTGAAAACAATGCCGCGGCCATTGAAGTGGCTGACAAGCTCAAAAGTATTACTTTGAATGGCGAGCCAATGTTTATGGCGACTATTGACGATGAAAATGTTTTTTCAGGTTGTGTTATTCACCATGTTGTTGATGAAAACTCTTCAATTGCAATTAAAGATAAAGAGCTAGCCAAATTAAAAGATCTATTTTATCTTGCAGACAATGTTAAAAGTGGCATGCATAACCCTAGTGGATTATTTTGGCTTACAGGGAATGCAGCCACGAGCGCTGAAGACACTAGAATGCCACTAACAGAAGTTATGGGTAGAATATTAAAAGAGTTTAATGAAGTAAAAGTTTAATTCAGAAGGTATATGTTGTGGCCAGCATTAGGTTTGCTGGCCATATCATGATAGGGTTATTTTGCATTTACTATAACGTCGTAATAGCGACTATGCATGCTCTCAGTCGTGTATTTAGACAATATAATTTCACGTCCCTTTACCCCTATCGCCTTAAGTTCAGTTTTATTCAATAAAGAAAACTCTAAAATAGCTTTTGATAATGCTGAATGGTTTCGAGGTGGGACTACGACACCGCCGCCCTCAACATAGAGTTCTGATATACCACCAACATCAGTGGCTATACAAGGTATCTCACATGCCATAGCTTCAAGTAAAACTATTGGAAGACCTTCAGTTTTTGATGGCAAGATAAATAAATCAAAATTGTGCAGAATGTTTTGAACATCAGATCTATCACCTAGAAATATAATATTATTACTTAATCCATATTTAGTTGCGAGCTGCTTCAAATTAGTTTCTTGTGACCCACCGCCGATTAATACTAGATACCAGTTAACATTATTGCTTTTAAGCTTGTCGTGGATTAAGTGTAATGCTTTTAATAAGTTTTCGTGATCTTTGTCTGGGTGAAGTCTGGCTACACACGTCATTAATAACGAATCAGCATCAACCCCAATTTTTTTAAGAAAAGATTGATCTTTAGCTTTAGGGAGGTATAAGTTTTGGTCAACACCATTTTCAATAACAGTAAAATTATCAGTTTTACAAGATAGATCATCTTTGAAATAAGATAGAAGCTTATTGTGCACAACAGTAGTCATGGAGACCTGTTCGGCATACTTAATGGTTTTATTTTTAAGTCTTGGGTTGATGCTAATATCATAGTGAGTATGTTCAGTAATGATAATAGTCTTAATCCCTAGAATACGAGCAGGCAAAGAAAAAGCTTCCAGCATAGGGAAATGTTGAATATAAAGGGTGTTAATGTTTAATTTTTTTAAAAGCTTAAACACCTTTATGAACCTAATGGTGGGCTGCACTAGTTTTGAAAATATGTTTGGGTTACTGTGTGGAAAATCTAGACCGTAGCATGGAATATCAAGGCTCTCCATTTCAGTTTTTAATGCGCCGTCCTTGCTATGGGTAGCGCAGAAAAAAATAGTTTCGCCTTTGCTGTGCAGATAAGCAGTTACAGATGCTGCTAGACGTTCTGAGCCACCGCTGACGAAACTATAAGAAACAGAAAGAATGCGTTTAGAGTTCATGAATATGTCCTAAATAACTTTATTGTATAGGTCAAAAATTGCTTTTTTACGAAGCTTGATTGAAAATTTTGGGAATATGGACTCCTTGCAGAGACCTTTAACCTTATTGTATTCTTTTGAGTTTTTAACAATAGTTAATATTGATTGGCTCATTGCTTCTATATTTTCAGGCGGGCAGGTCCAGCCATTAATTTTATCGCTGATTATTTCAGGAACTCCTCCAACTACCGTTGCTAAAACAGGTGTCCCTAAAGACATGCTTTCAATTACAACGTTAGGAAGGCCTTCGCTCCGTGATGGAAGAAGAGTTAAGTCTGATGCCTCAAAATACTCTTTTAAGTGGCTTTGGTAGGGTGTAAAGCTTACATGGTCTTTAAGCTTCAGGTCCTCAATTAGTAAGTTAAGTTTATCGCTTTCTGGACCCTCGCCAATAATCAATAGCTTTAAATTATTGTGCTTTTTTAAGGTTTTAGAAAAGGCTTGTATAGCTATATCTTGACCTTTCTCAGGGCTTAATCGGCCATAAATAGAGATAAGGAAGTCATCTTTATTAGAGAACTTATTTCTTAATTCTAAAGCTGTAACTTTATCGTTACTTTTAATTTCATCTGGATCAACGGCATTTAAAATAAGGGAGCTAGGGTGTCCAAGGAAACGAATCTTCTTCAAAGTCCTAACAAGCTTAGGTGAAACGCCAATAGCATGGTGAGAAAAGAAATGAAGAGATTTGTCTAATAAGTTATATGCTTTAACTTTAATGTTTTCACTGGTATAACCATGCGCCCATGTAATCCATTTAGCTTTTGTAAAAATTGAACAAATTAAGCCAACTAAATGACTTTTATATTCATGCGTTTGAATAATATCAATATCATTACTTTTGATGAAGTTAATAACTTCTTTAAAAGTTTGGGGATTGTACTTATTAGCTTGGCCAAAAAGTTTGGTGTCAATATTAGCTGCAGTAGCAGCATTTAAAAAGTCACATTTTTCGGGCTCTTGCATATTGAAAGTCGAAAGCGTGAAATCAATTTTCGCTTCCGGACCTTTGAGGTACTGCAATATACCTTTACCAGGCCCACCTAGACGATAGGTTGAAATCATCACAAGGACTTTGATTGTATTAGTTTGCATTAGCTACGTGGAATCTCTTTTATAACTTTGGCTGGCTGGCCTACAGCAACTGTATATGGCGGTATATCTTTGGTAACTACAGAGGCTGCACCAATAACTGCTCCTTCACCAATTGTAACGCCTTTCATAATTATTACTTCTGCACCAATCCAAGCGTAATCATTAATGATGATGTCGTCACAGCCGGCTTCGTCTGCTGGTAAATGCTGAGCACGCTTTTTTGCATCCAAGGGGTGAGAGTCATGTCCAACTAAGGATACTTTATTAGAAATTAAAACGTGATCACCAATTTCAATTTTAGTGCCACTAACAAGTTCAACTGCAAAACCTAAGTAGCTGTTGTTGCCAATTGTAATGGTAGGTTCGGTTGTTGAATTACGACCGTAGAAAACTGCTCGTCCGTGCATTGTTAAGTTTTCACCTAGTTCAAGCTTAACGTTGTCTGCGATGAAAGGTAGACCGCCTATTAGCATAAAGCCTTTCTTGGAATGTTTATAACGTCTCTTAAACATTGGTTCGTAATAAAAGGATCGTGTAATTCTGCTCCATAAATTAAGGCGAAAAGCTCTTTCATACCAAAAAAAATCATAGATGATAGGTATTCCTGGCATACTTAGCAATTGGGCTTTTTTATAAACTGTATATAGCCATTTAAATAAAGGCGTTTCTCTATTACGTACTTTACTAACGAATTTTTTATATAAGCTTTTCATAGGTTACCGTTCTTGAAATTGTGATCGTTGACGAATTTTTTTGAATTAGTTTTTCTCTCAGAAAAATATAGATAATATGTTGCTGTAATTAGAGCAAGCAAAAGAAACCAGATTGAATGATAGGCTGCAGAAAGAAAGAAGCATGAAACAAAGTGCCCAATTAAAGCTATTTTAAAGCTCATAAATATAGTGCCTAAGAAAACATGGTCATTCTCAAATTGGTTTGTTTCATATGCCTTATTAGAGTCAATCAGTGTTAAAAAAATTGGACCGAGAATAAAGAAAGTGAAAAGGCAAAGAAAGAAAATAAAATAGCCTATAAAAGGTATGGATGCTATTAATAATAAGCATGGAATAATTAAAAGCGTTCCTTTTTGCGTAGATTTACGTTTATAAATAATCTCAGTGCATCGACTGACTTTGCGCCATGCAACTAAATACCAGCAAAAATACAAAATGAATCCAATTACACCTAGTTCCGTGGCAACTTGTATTAATGAGTTGTGTGAGGTCATAAACTTCCCACCATAATTGCCATCGACTGTATTAGCGCTCTGCAGTCCAAAACCATAAGGTTTATCATTAATTGCTTTAATAGCTCGCGTCCAAATTTTTATTCGTCCAGTGTCATTCTCAGGGTCGAGGTTGTAATCTTCTTCCACTGAGCCCAGAGATGAAAGGTTTTTAACTGAATCAGCAGGTACTAGAGTGATTACAAGTCCAAAACCAAAAAATATAGCAGCTGCAACAGTAGACTTTATTCCAATAAAACTTTTAAGTTTTCCTGATGGAGTTGGAATGCCAGAAAAAAATATGATGGCGATGGTTGCACCTAAGCCTAAAAGCCCACCACGAGAACCCGTAAATAAAATAGCTACTATAAATGTAGCAGAAACACCTAGATATAAATAACGTAAAAGGCCTTTTGAAACAAAGCCCAATAAGATAGTGATTGGAATAATGGTGACAAGTAATTTAGCTAAGTCATTTGGGTCATAAGAGTCTGACACAGATGTTCTTTCTGTTGCCTTGGTCATAACTGTAAGTAAGGCCAGTATGAAGCCAGAAGCAAAAAGAGTATGTAGATAAAGCTTTAGTGTTTTTAGGTTAGTAGTTGATCTTGCTATAATATAGAAAAATATTATATGCGTTATAAATGTAGACTTAAAAAAATGGATGCTATAGCCAACCCATACTGAAAATGAAATACTAATAGCGCCAAATAACACAAATAACATAGTTATTCGGCCAGTAGTTGTTGAAAGTACAGATGGCTCGAAGTTTTTATGGCCAGGTTTCGATATGTAAAATCCAGCGAAGCTTAAAAGAAGGGCAATTTTCCCGAGTTGGAACGGAGCTACGAATGTAAAAAGTTCCGGCAGTCGGCCAACAAATACAAGAATGCCTAAAACGCAACCGTAAGCTGCAGGGTGTAACTTAGTTGATCTTGGTATTATTGAGCTCATAGTCATTTACTTATATAAGATAGAAATTCAGCTGCCCTATTAGACCAGCTGTGATCTTTCATAGTGTCGGAGATAACGCGTCTATCAATGCCTGATGACTCTTTGATAGCTAATTGTATCTGTTTGAGAAATGCTTTCTTGTCGTCAGCTATTTTTATAAACTTGGAGAGGTCATGAAGTTCGTCATGAGGGGTTGCAACTGTTATACAGCCGGCTGAAATATACTCTCTAATTTTGGTTGGGTGCGCATATAGTATGCGTTCGCTTTTAACGAAAGGCATAAGTGTGACATCAAAATTTGATAAATAATCTGGGATAACATCATAGTCACGCGAACCTAAATAAGTAATGTTCTCAGCTTGCGGTGGCTTAATGCCATCAAAAACAGGTCCGACCATAATGAAATTATGCTGAGGTAAGTTTTTGGCTGCATACTCAATGTAGTCTAGCTGTATATGTTCACCGATACTGCCAACAAAGCCTATCAAAGGTTTAGGGTATGGTTTTAAGTCATTAGGAGTAGTTTTTTTCTCTAATGCTTGCCTAATGTGCTTGAAGTTTGTGCCATGCGGTAAATAGTTAACATTGGAGTGATGCTTAGATTTATCTTCTTGTAATTTTTTGTTTGTAGCAATTACAACATCACAGTTTTTCAGTAAATCTAGTTCAAGCTTCGTAATAACGTCCGCATTAATGAAAGGCATTCCTGAATATTGGTCAGCGCAATAGTATGCACGAGTAACAGGCTTGGCAACATCCATGATGTCAGCTGTTGCTGGGTTAGCAGAGATCATAATAGGCTTGTCAATATTATGTAATTTTTGCATGTTTTTGATTGAACGCTTTAAAATTAAATAATTAATTTTGCGGACAAGCTTAAATCGGTGATATGGAATCACTAAAGGGTTTGCAATAAAAATATTTTTAGGTGTATCAGAAGACTGATTGGGAGCTTCAGTTTTTGGCTTGCGGTCAAAAAAAGAAACTACTTTATTGAATGCGCGTTTTAAGTCATAAAGGGTAGGTCTAGGCTCTCTTAGGCCAATAGAGTTAAACCATAAAATTTTATAATCGGCAGCTAGTTCTTTAGCCAGGTATTGAGCAGTACTATTGTGCCCATGCCAGTCTTCTCCAAAAAAAATTATCCAATTTAATTTTTCATTATTCATACTAAAAATATATACCTTTGATAATATGAATTATCTAAATTTCTTGTGTGACGTTATCGTCTTTAAATATGAGTTCAAATTTTTTGCCTATCTGTATCACATCGTTATGCTCTAACCAATGCTTGCTGACGCTCTGATTATTTACTTTACAACCATTTGTGCTGCCAAGGTCGATGAGATGAGAGCTATTTTCATTTGATACAATTTGAGCATGTATAGAGCTAACACGACTTCCTGGAAGAACAATATCGGCTTCAGTTGATCGGCCAATAACACATGTTTTCATATTAATGTGATAGTCGCGAACCTTTGATCCGCTTTCATTGAGCTGAACTGTGAAGCGGTTAAATTGAGAAGGTGTTATCGAATTTGAGTTTCGTCCCGAGCCGCTCTTATTCCAGCCAAGCTCGTTTAGTGCGGATATAAGGTGAGAGCCCGTAATCGTTTTTTCTTCTTCAGAAAATGCAGCAGTTAGAATAGTGTCACATAGAACATTAATGCGGCGAGGGGTGCCTTGTGTGTGTTGGTATATATGACTAGTAATTTCTTCACTAAATAGTTCAGTGTTTTTGGAGCCTGCAAGGCTTAACCTCGTTTGAATATAGGCGTCAGTTTCATCAAGATCAAGTTTGCCCAAATGGAAGCGCAACCGAATACGTTGTTTAAGCTGCTCCATATCAGGGTCTTCGATAAGCTCGTTTAACTGACTTTGGCCTACTAAAAGAATGTTTACAACTTTGTTGTATTTATACTCAATGTCAGAAAGTAGGCGTATTTCTTCTAATGCACTTAAAGATAAATTTTGTGCTTCATCAAATACGATAATGCAATGCTTACCCGCTAAATGCTGCTCTAGCATAAAAGCTTTTATTTTTTTTAGCAGAGTGACTTTTTTGTTTCTGGGGTCAAATATACCAAACTCTTCAGCAATAGCCTGTAAAACTTCAATCTCATCTAATTGTGTTTGATGTATGCGAGCAATAACAAGCTTGTCGGTGGTTTGTGCTAACATATTTTCTATTAAAGTAGTTTTACCAGAACCAATTTCTCCGGTTATAACTACAAAGCTATCACGTTTATATAAAGTGAAGTCCATATAAGACTTAGCATGTTTGTGCCCGTCACTTAAATATAGAAACTCAGGGTTTGGAGATAATGTAAAAGGGTAGTCATTAAACCCGAAATACTTTAAGTACATTAATATTAACCTTTAAAACCGGTGTATGAAGTTTACTTCAGCGCCATTTTCTATGTAGTCCAATTCTTGCCCTGTAGATTCGCGTTCTTGTTTTCGTACAGTAAGTGAAAAGTCTGAATTGGGAGAAATGTTGCGTAAAAGCGTAAAAGACTTGGTCTCGATTGTGTCAACACGCCCAGGGTTTAATGCGTCGAGAACTTCGTCATTAGTTTGCTGGAAGTCTAGAATTAAGCTAGTCCGGCTTTGTATTTGCCAGGCAAATTGAAAGTTAATACTTTCATCTGTTTCATTTATGTTGTTAGTAGTTTGTGATTCTTGGTTGTCTTTTACATAAGTAATACTAGTGTCTATTTTGCGTTTAATATAGCCAATTCTAAGGCTGTCAGCATTACGGAGTAGTACGTCATTAGTTAAAGGTGGTTGTAAGACCTGGTTTGTATTCAGGTCAGCTACGCTAGCTCGAGGTGTATTGAAGCCGTTATTGCTTAGTTCAGTCTCTGATGACAAATCAATTTCTAAATAACGGCCGCGATAAGTTAAGGTTATGCTTGTATCGTCAATATCAAAGCGTTTTCCAGAGCTTAAATCAAAAGTCATACGAGGGTTTGGGGTCCAGACTAAATTGGCTAGCCAATAATCATTCTCAATAAAATCATTGTTTAACGATTCAAAGGTGTTTTTATCCCTGCCCGCACGAATTCCTAAGCGAAGATTTGAGTTCATTGTTGTGCTTAGTAAAAGTTCAGCGTTGCTAAGCTTATTAGAGCTCTCATCTTCAAGTATCGTCTCATTTGTGAAAGTATCAAGTCTCCAGTTATAGCGTCCCGTTTCAGGGTCAGAGCCAATAATGAAAACTAAGGACTCCGTGTCACTATCTTGATTGCCGATAACAGTTTCTTCAACGCGTTGTTTGGCAAAATTATAAATAGCTTCTGCATTAAAATTGGTCGAGTTGTAACGAAATACAGGTTGAAAAATATGGTCAGCAACATCTGTAACATTATTGTTGGCAAAAATAATATCATTATTTTGATCCGCATCATCAGAAATAGAACGTTGATCAATACTACTTAGCCAATTAAACCACAATCTATCTTTTAACATCTCCGCGCTAACAAGAGCGTCAGCTTGAAGAAATTGCTCGTTGTTTTCATCATTGTCTTGGTAGCTGAGTAAGTCGCCGGTTACAGCAAATGAACTAGTAAATGTATTGCCTTCATAGTTAATGTTTAGAGCTGGCTCTATGTCTAATATGAAATCTTCTAATGTGTCTTCATCGCTTAGTGCTATATTGTCTGACTGATGTAAAGCCACTCCGATTTCAGGCTCAACAGTGAGTATGCCCGCAATGCTAGGGCTAACTAGAAAAGCACCAAGTAATACTATAATTTCTTTAGTTGCTTTCATTGTTCTGTCTTGAGCGAGAACCATAGCCATAACCGTAACCATAGGTGCCGTATTGAGCGAGGCCAAAATTTCGACTGGTTTTGTTTAAGATAAGGTTTATGGGTTTATCTCTTTCTAGCATGGCAGCTGCATCAGCAACTTGGTGCTTAGATGTGCCTGCAGACTCAATAACTAGAGCTATTTGACCAACTAATGTTGATACAATACGTGATTCAGCTGTTACAAGTAACGGCGGTGAATCAATTACAATCATTCTGTCAGGATAGCGCGAAGTTAATTCTTCAAGTAGGTCGCGCATTTGTCGACTGGCTAACAGTTCATTTTTCACAGTGTAGTCACTGCCCGCTGGTAAAACTTGAAAACCAGGAACGCCAGTTTCAACTAGCACTTTATCCACGTCTAAATTTTCATCAACTAGCAAGTCAATTAAGCCTGGCTTATCCTCTACATCAAAAATAAGGCTGGTGTCAGCTTTAGCAATATCAGCATCAATTAGCAATACAGTATTATTTAGCTCATGAGCTATACTTAATGCGATATTAACAGCTATATTCGTTTTGCCTTCATTTGGTAAAGAGCTGGTTACCATTAATAGATTTGGATTGTCATATAGTTGAGACTGAGCCCCAAATGCATTCGCCAGTATTGGACGTTTAATAATACGAAACTCATCGGCATTCTGAGTAAGTAGTTCATCAGATGGCAACACACCTTTTTCTTGAAGTAATTTATTTACAGCTACAAAATCGGAAGGCTTCTTTTTAGGCGTACTGTCACGTCGTTTCGACCGTGCCTTAGGTGGAGCTTCATCATAATCTATTTCAGTTAAGTCAAGCTGTTCAGGATCAATTTCTGGCAAAGTAGTTGGGGCAACATTTCTTGTTAAGTTACGTTTTTTCAGCACGCCGACTTTCTTTTTCTTAACAGCTGTCTTTTTCTTTTTGCCCGAATTTTTATTCATTGCTTTTTCAATTATGCTCATAATATTCTCAATTAAACGTTGTTAATGTTATAGATATGAAGGCCAAGAAAACCCACGAATACAATCAGTAATAGAAGAAAACAGATAATGAGAAGATATAAGCTCCTCTTCTTTTTCCTTCTGTCAGCTTCAGTCCATTTCAAAGTCACAGAGCCAAGTACGGGCATACCTAGTTCTTCGCTAGCTTCATTAGCCGTGCAGTAAACAGGATTGATTTGATTAAGTATAAATGCAAGTCCAATACCTAAAGCAATAGCTGCTAGTAAGCCTACACTGAGAAATACTGCAATAGGTGGCCCTGAAGGTACTAGTGCGCGCTGAGGCGGGCTTAAAATACTAAACTTTACTTTTTCGCCACTATCTTGAACACCGCCAGCTAGTTGAGCCGAATTATATCGCCCTAACAACTCATCATATTGTTTTTTGTTAACAGCATAATCTCGAGTTAAGTTGGCAAGCTCAACTTCGACTTCTGGAATGGTATTGACGTGTTTCTTCAAGTTGGCAACAATTTTTTCGCTATCGCGTTTTTGCGCGCTGAGCGTAGTAATTTCAACACCGACTTGGCTTAGCTGTAGTTTCAGTTGCTGTAGTACTGGGTTTATTAAACCTGTAGACGCGCTGCCAGATTGAGCTTCTTGTC
>CAYZLE010000003.1:0-21816 GCA_964479305.1 uncultured Gammaproteobacteria bacterium
TAATACGACGTTTATTAATTACAAAAATATGGATCTGGTTGTTAAGCAATATAGGCGGGGTGGTTTGATCGCAAAAGTGTCAATGGATAAATATTTTTGGTTAGGTGTCAAAAAAACCCGTGCTTATCGTGAAATGTTGTTACTGCTAGAAATGGAAGCAATGGACTTGCCTGTTCCAAAAGCATTTGCAGCCAAAGTGTCTCACTACGGTTTGTTATACAGTGAAGATATTATTACGCTAAAGCTAGAGGGTGCAAAGACTTTAGTGGAGATTTCAGAAAACACGCACCAGCATTGGCAAGAAGTAGGGCGTTTAATTAAACGCTTTCACGATAAAAACATTTACCATGCGGATTTAAATGCGCATAATATTTTGATATCAAACGATAGTTTGTACTTAATTGATTTTGATAAAGCCAAACGTTACTTGGGTACAATAAACTTTTGGAAAAAAAGTAATTTGTCTCGCCTTCGGCGCTCATTAAATAAATTATCTAAACAAAATAAAATTGTATTTGATGATGATAACTGGCTGTCCTTGCTAGACGGTTATATGGCCTAATTTTTAAGAGCAGGATGAGTTAGCAGCTTGTCTTTAATGCTTTTATAATATTCTTCATTTGCCTTCGATGGCAGAGTGTTGTGATTTTTTGCTCAATGCCACTGTTATGGTAGTTAAAAACTACAATAATTTTGCCATATAGCTATCTACGATTTTTTTATAGTTTGATGACAAGGCTTGAGCATTTTCTTCTAAGCCTTTTTTTAAGCTTGGGTTATTAATTATTTCTTTTAATGTAGCTGCCAGATTGTTGTAGTCAGTTGATATCACGGCTTGCTTGGAATCGAATTGGTTAAAGATATCAGCGAAGTTATACATATAAGGTCCGCAGATAATAGCTTTCGATAAACGTGCGGGTTCAAGCAAATTTTGGCCGCCATGGTCAATGAATGACCCGCCAATAATACAAACACTGGCATCTACAATTAAGCCACTGACTTCACCCATGGTGTCTGCTAGGTATATTTGCGTGTCGTCATTAAAGGCTTCATTTTTACTTCGTACTGAGACAGTATAGCCTTCATCTTTTAAAGTTTTTTCTAAGGACTTAGCACGTTCAATATGGCGCGGAATAATGATGAATAGCATGTCAGGTAAAGTGTTGACAATGATCTCGGCAATTCTTAATTCTTCATCATGATGGGATGAGATTAGCGCAAAGTGTTGACGAGAACTTAACGGTTTAATTAGACCGTCGATAGTTTGATTGCTTTGGTTGTAGTATTTTAAGTTCCCGACATAAGATGATTTAGCCTGCGGACTGAAGATTTTATAACGCGTAAGGTCAGTCTCGGACTGGCAAAGAATTTTTTCACACTTTGTCAGCGCATTTACAAGTAAGTTTTTAATAAAAGAATGGGTATTTGTTGTTTTGTCGGATAAGCGTGCATTAATAATACTTATTTGTGTGCCGTGTTTTTCACATAGAGAAAAAAGTGCTGGCCAGATTTCTGTTTCTAAAATAAATAGTTTTTTTGCATTAAGTTTTTTTACTAATGACTTTGTGCCTAATGAAAAATCTAAGGGTAAATAAAATTGTGTAGCTTGCAAATTTTCTTGTTTCAATAGCTTCATTGCTGTTGGTGTATTAACACTGATAGCTATATTAGGTTGTTTGGTGCCTGCTTTAATGCTTTTAATTAGGGGTAGAGCAGTTTTTAATTCCCCAACCGATGCGCAATGAAACCAATACTGAATATCACCATGTTGAGGAAGAGCGAAACCAAACCTTTGTTTTATGTATGCTAAACCGCCATTTCTTTTAATGCTTTGGTTGATTGTTAGGATAAGCAGTAAGGGTGTAGCTAAGTAAAGAATGATTTGGTATATAAATAAACGCATTATGAGTACTCACGTCTAGTGCCGTTTGGTAATTCATCGAAGCGTTTATGGCCCCATAGATATTGACTAGGGGCGATTCGAATGCCTGCTTCAATTGTTTGATTGACTGTTGTTATATCTTGCTCGATATTGTCGCTAGGAAAACTTACAAGGCTTTCTTTGAAAATAATATTGTATTTGGCACCTTGCCTAATTGGGTAGTAAGGCATGACTTTAGCTTTGGTGATTTTCGCAATTCTGCTTGTGGCTGTAATGCTTAATGTAGGTACCTTAAAAAAGTCTACGAATACATGGTCTTCAAACTTTAAGTTTTGGTCTGGCGCATACCAACTTGGTAGGCCATTTTTTAAGTTTTTAATAAATGTTTTGGTGTCTTTGTGTTTAACAATGGCGAAGTGGCGTTTGCGGCCATGGTACATAAAATAGTTGTATAGAAGGTTTTTGGCAGGCTTGTACATAGCTTGATAGTCGCAAATAATACTTAATATTCTAGCGCCCATTTCAAGGCTTGAAAAGTGACCTGAAAGTAAGAGTACGGACTCTTTGTTTTGTAATGCCTTATTTAAATTCTCTTGACCTTCAATAGAGACGAATTTTTGTATTCTCTTATCGCTTGCCCACCAGGCCAATGCTGTTTCAAAAATACTAATACCGGCGTTTTCATAGCTTTGTTGTGCTAGTTTTTGAATTTCTAAATCTGAATGCTCAGGGAAGCACAGCTTGAGGTTGTTTGTGGTAATGAGTTTCCGCTTGCTCATAATTTGAACTAGACCACGCCCAAGATATTTTCCTAAAAAAATTGAGCACCGGAACGGTAAGAAGGTACTGGCTCGCATAAGAGCTAATAATGCCCATGTTCCCCAAAATTTTGGTGCTAGGAATGAAAGTGTAAAAGTCGGTTCTGAATGTGTGTGTTTTTTCATGCTGGCTGCTGGCGAGCAAAAAGGCCGAATGACTTTGGTATAGCCTTAATTAAGTTAAGTGAACTAATAGGTTGCCATCTCAGGGTCTACATCTGTTGCCCATGCATGGATGCCACCCGTTAAATTTGTGATATTAGTAAAACCGTTCTGCTCTAGGTACATGCCTACTTGCGCACTGCGCATGCCGTGGTGACACATTACAACATAAGCCGTGTCTTCTTCTAATGACGACATATTTGTAACGGCTTCAGACATAGGGAAATGAATAGCGCTTTCAATACTGCAGATTTCAAGCTCTTGTGATTCACGTACGTCAATTATTTTAATATCAGCATTGTTATCCAGGCTTTGCTTGAGCTCTGTTGCACTTATTGTATTCATTTATCTTTTCTTAATAATTTATGATATGGGTCAGCCTCTAGCAAAATAGTCAAAATTCTACTTGTGTCACCATTATCAGATTGAATGATTTTGTGGCGCTTTTCTAAGGCTGCG
Organism: uncultured Gammaproteobacteria bacterium; assembly: GCA_964479305.1. Classification (GTDB taxonomy): domain Bacteria; phylum Pseudomonadota; class Gammaproteobacteria; order HTCC5015; family HTCC5015; genus JAHDBX01. The sequence continues at coordinate 3,322 of CAYZLE010000003.1, forward strand.
ACTAGGCGGTCACGGTTAGATTTAAGCGATTTGTGAGCAGCAGCAAGTGATGCTGAGTCAGGGTAAAGTTGCTTAACTTTATTTAAAAGTTTGAATGCTTCAGGGAAGTCATATTTTTGTTTGTTAGCATCAATGGCATCGTTTATTTGCAGTTGGTAGTGCGAAATAATTTCTTTGCGTAAAATACCGCTTAAAGAAATACGAGTATTAAAGTCCATGTTCGGCAGTTCATCTAAAAGTGTGATTAACGCAGCTTGGTCGCCATTTTGAATATTTTGGATCATGAGGAGTTCTTGATCTTCGCTCTGTTGATTCAAAATAGGTTTAAGTAAAAAACCACCGCCAATTAAAATGATGGCTGAGGCGCCAATTAATAATTCTTTAATATAGCTTTTGGTAGTTTTTAGATTGGCAAAAAATACATCGATGCTAGGTGTGCGTTTTTTTCTATCTAGTGCAATTAAATCGTTCAGAGCTTTGTTTTCACGACGAGTTAGTTTTTTAATACTCGGTACTTTAAGATTTAATTCTTTGGCTTTGTGAGCGGGTACTTTCTTGTAAGGATGCGTGCCTGTCAAAAGTTCATGAGCAACACAACCAAGAGCATAAATATCATCACGTGGATCAGGGTCTGCACCCGAAAACATTTCAATACTGGCGTAGGCTGGTGTTAGCGCTTTTAAGACTTTAGGGTCAAAAATAGTGGTGTCATCAACATCATTGTCACGTTTAATAGCGCGAGTAATACCGAAGTCGAGCAACTTAATAGTGCCATCTTCCGTTAAAAAGATATTTGCAGGTTTTAAGTCGCAGTGAATTAATTGGCGTTTATGTGCGTATGATAAACCTTCAGCTAATTGACAAATATAATTTAAAGCAATTTCTTTGGGTAGACCATCCTTAGGCATTTCTTTAATAAGCTTTTGTAAGTTTTGGCCAATCATTAATTCCATGGTCATATACACAGAGCCATTGTCGTGGTCAAAGTCGTATACGGTTGCAATATTTGGATGTGCTAAGCGTTGAGCCTTACTTGCTTCTCGCTGAAGTGCGATAAATGAACTAGAGTGTTTTTTGAAAGCTTCGGTTAATACTTTTACGGCAACATATGGGTTGCTATCTTGAGCTTGAACTTTGACTAAATCACGTGCTTTATAAACGACACCCATGCCGCCTCGGCCTAGTAATTCAACTAGAACGAATCTTTCTTTAATTATGCTGCCAATATCAAGGATGTTTTCAGGTTCGTCGTCTAGGTCGTAAGCTGATTCGTCAACGTTGCTAAGGCTCGAGCTTTCACTAAGATTTGAAGACTGGTTTCTGCGGGTGTGGCTGTAAACAATGGTTTCTTCATCACGATCTAGGATTTCTGTTGGGACAATCGTATGATCAAGGTTAGTTGTACTACTACCAATCGTTGTTTTAATACTGTCAATTAAAAAGGAGGCTTCGGTATTATTTAGGTGATCATCGCTTTTTGCGCGCTTAACAGCTTTAACTAGGTCACTTTGGGTGAGGTCAGGGTTTTCACGAACAAATTGGTTAAAGCTCGCAACGAAACGTCCTTTGTCAAGTGTGCCTACTGAAAACTGTTTTATTAATTGCTCAAATTCTGAATTCACGCTTAATTTGCCAAATTTATTTAAGTCTAGTTAACTCTGATTTATTATACAGAGAGATGGTGAGTAATATATGTAATATGCTAACCTGTTATCAAATATTAACATTTTTAGCTTTAGTTTACGGAAAATCAAAGCCAGTCATGAACAGTCTTGAAATAAGCAGTAAAATAAAACTATCTTTTGTAAACTTTATTATAGCATTGTTATGTCTAATTCCTACAATTTGTTATGCGGGTGATGGCTTGCGCCTCAAGGTTGATAGCGTAACTTTGAATAGCCCTGTTTCCTCAGGCACAGGGGTAGGTACACCCACTAATGTTGGTTTTGTGAATAGTTACACTAATCCAGTTGTTTTCGTTCTTTCGACTTCTCAAAATCCTGATCCATCATCAGTTCGTATAAGCAACGTGACGCCGACCGGTTTTGATGCCGCGGTTATTGAGCCGCCTGGTGGCAGTGGGGGTGTGAGCGCAACTGATCTTGAGTACTTAATTGTAGAAGCAGGTTTGTATGATCTAGGCGGTGGCATTCTTATGGAGGTAGGTAATGCAACGACGAATCCAATACTGAATACTACGAGTTTCCAAGGTAGGAATGCGGCTGGTACGCAGAGTTGGGAGGTTTTTAACTTTGTTCAGCCTTTTACCACAGCACCTGCTGTTATTACTCAGGTTCAAACTTACAACAATGGTGGAACGCTTGATCCACTTAATCCCTCAGCTCAGTTATTAGAAACAGCCGTTCGCAATGTAAATGCCAATACTATGCAGTTTGCCTTAGAGCGTGGAGAAACAAATGGTGGCGTGTTAACTCAGCCTGAAGAAATTGGTTATATGGCGATTACATCGAATCAAGTCGGCTCCTTTACGGGTGCTTCGGGAGCGGTTAATTTTGAAACTATGCGTACGCCTAGGTCGATTACTGGAGCTTGTACGAACTTTACATTTAGTACAACTTTAGGCACTTCACCAATAGTTGTTGTTTCGCAAAATAGTCGTTTTGGCGGTGATGGTGGTTGGATGCAACGGTGTGCCTCTACTGCAACACAAGTAGGCTTTGAGGTCGACGAAGATATTACTGGCGATCCAGATAGAAATCATACAACTGAAATAGCGGGAGTGTTTTTATTCTCTGGCCCTTTTAGTGCTGTTATTAATGGTTTAGGCATTGAAGCAGGCGCTGTTACTACGCCTGCTCAATCTCTTAATACACTTAATTTTACTCCCGTTAACTTTCCTAACCCTTTTGCTTCAGATAGTGTCGTTGTTTTACCTATGGCAACGCTTGAGGGGGCGGAGCCAGCCTCTGTTCGTATACGTAATGTTGATAGAAACGGTTTTGAAATTGCACAAGTTCAACCCCAGGGAGAGACAGGTGCTGCAGATAGTATGACGGTTGATTATATTGCCGTTGAAGAAGGGGTGCATACATTACCCAATGGCGTGGTTATGGAGGCTGGTATTTTTAATACGGCTCAAGTTGTGTCAAGGGTGTCACCAAACACTTTTACAACTTTAAATTTCAATAATACCTTTACCGCTCCCCCCGTTTTTCTAGCGCAAATTCAGTCGGTAAATAGTGAGCCAAGTATTGATCCGACGGTGGCTAGTTCACCGTGGTTAACGGTTGGTGTAGATACGGATAGCGTAACTAATACGAGTGTAGATATAGGCCTAGAACAAGCACAAACAACATTAGGTACGGTTGTTTCGGAAGAAGTCGGCTATTTAGCAATTACACCATCTGTGCATGAAGACTTTATTGATGACAGTGGTAACTTGGTGGAATATGAGTCGCTTATTACACCCTTGAATATTGCCGGATCTCCTAATCTTGGTAACTGTTTTCAAAATAATTTTGCCACGCCATTTACTTCAGGTTCAGTCTTGGCTGTTGCAGGAGCAAGGTCACGTGAAGGTATTGATGGGTTCTGGCTTAGACGCTGCGCACTAAATAATACGAGTATTGGCCTGCTTTCTGATGAGGACCAAGCACTTGATGAAGAACGGGATCATGCAAATGAGTCGGCTAGTGTACTAGCGTTTAGCCGCCCATTTGAAAGCTGCTTGGTGGCAACTCTTGCTGCTGAAAAAACAGCACGTACCGATAGCGACCCTGTAAATGTAACAACCAACCCCAAAGCCATTACCGGCTCTGTGATTGAATATGAAATTGAAGTGACTAATACGACCGTAGGTAGTACGACAAATAATACCTTAGTTATCAATGATGAATTACCTGAAGGCACTAGCTTCTTTGTAGGTGATGGCACGGTTTCGCCGTTCACTATAGTAAACAATACGAATACTGGAGCTGGAAATACACTGGTGTTTGGTACTTATGGTGGTTTTGCAGACAATACCGACTCATTCAGCTTTTCGAATAATAACGGCTTAAATTATAATTACTCGCCTACAGACCCTGATGGTGACGGTTTCGACCCTAACGTGACTAACTTTAGACTTACGCCTACGGGTATCATGACGGGTGCATCGTCCACTTTGAGCCCTGAAATAAATATTAGCTACCAAGTCAGGATCGATTAAAATCAGCTTGGATTAGCTACTATTTGCTGACTTAATCTATGCAAGCTAAGGCAAAGTCGTTACACTTTGCGCTTCTAACAATCTAGATCACACTCTTTGAGAGCTTATTAGTATGGAATTTTTATTTGATTATGGCCTTTTCTTAGCGAAAGCTATTACCGTTGTTGTTGCAGTAGCAATTATTGTTGGCTTAATTGTATCGGCAAAAATGAAAGGTGAAGACGGCGAAGAAGCTAGCAACATTAAAGTAACAAAATTAAATGACAAGCTAGAGCTTGTAAAAGAAGATGTTCAAGAAGCGATTTTGAATAAAGGTCAGCTGAAAGCACTGCATAAAGAGCAAAAGAAAAAAGCCAAGCAACAGGCAAAATTAGAGAAAAAAGACACAGGCGAAACTAGTAAAAAGCGTTTGTTTGTATTAGATTTTGATGGCGACATTAAGGCATCGGCTGTTAGTGAAATGCGTCAAGAAATATCAGCTGTGTTATCGGTTGCTACACCAAAAGATGAAGTTCTTCTACGCTTAGAGAGTGGTGGCGGAATGGTGCATAGCTACGGTTTAGCGTCTTCGCAATTGCAACGTATCACTCAGCAATCTATTCCTTTAACCGTGTGTATCGACAAGGTTGCCGCTAGTGGTGGCTACATGATGGCTTGTGTGGCCGATAAAATTATCGCCGCTCCATTTGCAATTATAGGCTCTATAGGTGTTGTAGCACAGCTACCTAATTTTCACCGTTTAATGAAAAAGCACGATGTTGATTATGAAATGTTAACTGCTGGCGACTATAAACGTACATTAACCATGTTTGGTGAAAACACAGATAAAGGAAGAGAAAAATTTAAAGAAGAAATAGAAGATACACATGTTCTATTTAAAGACTTTGTCAAAGATAACCGCGCCGTTGTTGATATAGATCAAGTGGCAACTGGTGAAGTGTGGTTTGGTGCTCGCGCTATTAGTCAAAAATTGATAGATAAAATTGAAACAAGTGACCAATATATTATCGACTCAGCTCAAACGGCTGATGTTTTTCATGTGGCTTTAGTGAAGAAAAAAACCATAACGGATAAATTAGGTTTGTCAGTACAAACCCTAATCAATCGTGTTTCTGATGCTATAGCAAGTAAGCTACAGTCATATCGTTAATATTAAACGTTTGTTGCCTAAGTCGTTTTTATAAGCGTTTAGGCAATATAAGTTCTTAGTGAATATTGTAAAAGCTTTTATCTAAGCAGTCAGGCATTGGAATAATTTTTGTTGACTGTAATGCGCTCTTAGCAATTGATAGATAGTTGCGTGAGCTGCTTTTTTCTTTTGTTTCGTTTAATTCGAAGTCACCATCATTAAACTCAGTTAATTCACTAATATCCATATCGGTAATATCTAACAAGGTTATATCTGTTTCCGTATAATCTAAATTAGTTTCATCATTCATTTTTAAGCTCCTTTTTAGTAGTCTTACAATTAAGTATAGTATATTGGTTAAATATTGCACAATGCATGCCAGTTATATTTTTTCTTATAAAACAATAACTTATAATTTTTGATATTTTAGGGTATGACATATTGTGTTAGTTTTCGTCAAAATTGTACAAAAAAGCAACACTTTTTCGTCACTACGTTAATTTAAACTTGCGTAAAAGTGAACACAGGCAAATTTATGTTGTCCTAGCATTATCAGTTTCTTTACCAGTTGTTTATAATTACAGCTCTATAAGCTCGTATTAAATAGTAGAAAGCGAAATTTATGTCAGAAAACCATATTCAAAATGCAGCCAGCAAAGTTTGTGATGACTGCATTCAAATTATCGAGCTCTTATCAACGGAGCAATATCAGTTTTTAGATGACAAAAACTCTTCAATTGGCTCACACTTTCGGCACCTGATAGATTTTTTCCAATCACTACTTAAACTTGCTGCTAATGATAACCCGCTGATTAACTACGATGCTCGCCAACGAGATGTACGCCTAACTGTTGATCAACATTATGCGAGATCTAAAATACAAGATATTCAAAAGCAAATTAAAGCGCTTACAGATTTAAATAAAACCCTTCAGGTGCATGAGACCTTAGATGCAGATCAAGCAATAGTCACACCGCTTTCTAGTAGTTTGGGTCGTGAGCTGTTATTTGTTTGCTCGCATGCCGTTCATCACTTAAGTCTTATAAAGCTTTTAGCAGAAAAGCAAAATATAAGTATTGATGCGAATATTGGTAAAGCCCCTTCTACTATTGCATACGAGAAGAGTGAATCTGCATAGTGTGTACAGTTACAGTCGTTAGACCTCTTGCTTCTAAGCAAAAGAAATTAATTGTTACAATGAATCGAGATGAGCGACGTGATCGCTTACCTGAAATAGCGCTCGATTTATATCAGGAAAAATTCCTTTATCCAGTCGATAGCGAAGCACAGGGAACATGGTGTGGCGCTAATCAGTTTGGCTTGAGCTTGTGCTTATTAAATCGTTATGACGAGATTGCTTATGAGCCAAGTAAAAGTCGTGGTTTGCTGATTCCTAGCCTGCTAGCTTGTGAAACTTTAGAGCAGCTCAAATTAGAAATTGTCGATATCGATTTAAGCGTTTATGCACCTTTTACTTTATTTGTGAATAATATTGATCACGGTGAGCTCCTACATTGGGATGGCAAAACTTTTATTGTAGAAAAACCGTTTGGTCAAACTCACACGCATTTTTCATCTTCTTCATGGAATGCTAAAAGAGTTTTACCATGGCGTGAACGTGAATTTACGCGCTGGGCAGAACAAGGTGCTTCAAATAATAAACAAGGTATGCCAACTTACAATTTGTTACAGCCAAAAGGTGAAGAAGCTTTTGCTCCTTTTGTGAGTCGTGATAATGCTTATACAAAAAGCATTACGCAATTCATAATAAATGACGAGAGTGTTGAGGGCCGATATTGGCCAGAGGAAGCCTTACCTAAAGGTGACTTTGTACAACAAACTATTCAACGTTTGTAACACCGGTATTTCCAGTATTCTTGGCCTTCTGATTAAGAAGCGTCTTGGTAATTTTTAGACAGTTTCAAGTAAGACCACCACACCTTTAATAACTCAATACCAGAAGGAATGGCTACGCCTTTCTTATGGTTAATAGCACCAATCTCGTAAACCATTTTGTATTGCTTAAACAGCACCTTGTAGGCTTCTAGTAAGGGTGTCTTCGGGTCATAGATATGCGTGGCTTCAGCTCCGGCTCCATTTATTTCAATTACCTTAAAGTCTTCACCTCTTCTAAAGGCATCAACGCTTTTGTAACGAATATCTAAACGGCCAATATAAAAGTCATTAATTGAATGAGCAACATCATCAAAGGCCTTGTGTAAGGCAGGGGTGTACAAAGTGTCCATGCCGTTTAAAAATTGCACACCTTGGGCGTGGTTGCCCGCTTCGGCTAGGCGTAAGCGTTCACCTTTTTTTAGCACGGTATTCAGCATTGGAATAAATCTTTTAAAATAAACAGGTGCAATCATTCGAGCGCGTTCGTCTGCAAATATTAATTCGAGTAAAGTGCTTCCCCCATCGCCAATGGCATAAGGAAAATTCTTATCAGTGATGGAATAAATGCTAGATTCTTCTGAGTCAGGGTAGCGCACATAAAAAATGCCAGCTTCGTATTCGTAGTCGCAATATTCTTGTAGTAGTACATCAAAGTTTACATCGCTAAGATACTCTGTAGCATCGGCTTCGTTTTGTACTAAACGTACACCTGCGCCTCGCAAGCCTTTTTCTGGTTTTAATATAAAGGGGTATTGCATATCGCTTTGCGATAATAGTTTGTTTAGTTTAGCGAGCTTGTCACTAACTGCTGCTTTTATTACAGCGTGTTTCAGTTTGCAGCTTTGGTCGTCGCTAATTAAGTCGCAAATTAAGCTTTTGTTTTCTCCGACCCAGCCACCATATTCAATACTTGGATTGCTAGCCGTTGGCATGGTTCCGCTTCTATAGCGAATGGTGAAATAAATAATATAAAACACAACTGGAATATAAAATAACCAAGCGGGCCAAAATTCAAAGTGTTTGTATTTTTTTAAGCCATAGAAAAATACTTTAGCTCTATTTTTGAGCGATAAGTAGTGTAGTGATTTGTTAAATGATGAAAATGAAAAATATAAAAAGATAAGGCCAAGAAAGAACGCGCTAGCCAGCCAGACATTTTTGTGAAGAAACTGTAATAGAACTTCGCCTAGTACACTAAATAAAAATAACCATATTGGTAAAACGAGCACTTTAGATAGAGTGAAAAGTAGAACAGGGTAGCGGCTGACACCAGCGGCAACATAGCCAGGAAAGCGTGAGCCGGGCAAAAACTGAAAGCACATTAGTGCTATAAAAATACTCTTTTCGTTTTCATTAGATGTATTTTGGATTTTCTCTAAATCTAACCATAAGAAACGTTTTTTGCCCTGAGCTAAGTAGTAACCCATGTAATAGAGCAACAAATCTCCTATAATAATACCCATGAAACCAGAAAACCAAAATACCCATGGTTCAATGGATTGAGCTTGTTTCAGTAGAGATAAAGCGAGCAGAGTGCCATCTTCGCTTATTAGTGTCGCAATCATGGCAACAACACTTTGTAAGGCTGGCGATAGCTCAGTAAAGCCAATTCTCTCTAACCAGCTAAAAATATTTTCAGTTTTCATGGAACAAATTATCGTTACTACTGTTTAATAAGTATGGTTTTGTATTATATGTTAAACAAAACTGTCATTTTTCTTTAAAATATGAAGCGAATGGGCTTGCTATACTAGTTTTTAATATTAATGTAATAATTACCTAGGTAATGGAATAAATGGTTCAATCAATATCAATGTCAGCATTTTTCGACTCAGAAGGTCTTAGCTTACCTGAATCGCCAATGCCTGCACCAGCATTTAAAGTGCCTGTTCAGCAAGACATTAGCCCTGCCCAGGATAAGGGCGCTGATAAAAATACAGCTAAGCCGGATTTAGTAATTATCAGGACACAAGATCCCCATTTAGTTCAATTAGCGCAGCGTTTACGTTACCAAACTTTTTTTGGTGGTAGAGAAGGTAGTTTGCCTTCTGGTCACCCATTAGCAGTTGATCACGATGAGTTTGATCAGTTTTGCGAGCACCTTGTAGTACGAGATAACAATCGTATTGAAAACGGCGAGCCTATGGTTGTGGGTACTTACCGACTGCGTTTGTCTGACTTACGTACTTGTCGTGAAAATAATACAAAACTGTATACAGGTACAGAATTCGATATTAGTAAGTTAATGGCGGGTGACGGTACTGTTCTAGAGCTCGGCCGCTCTTGCGTTCACCCTGATTACCGCAGCGGTGATGTTATTACGAGTTTATGGACAGGTATTGGTGAATACCTTGCAACACACTCAATTGATTATATGATTGGCTGTGTTAGTTTCCCTAAGGCCGATATTTCAGAGCATTGGCAGTCACTTGCTTATATTAATCAATACCACCAGGCAGACTCGCTTATATGTCCGCAAGCACTTGATGCAGTAAGAGCGTTACATCATGAAGCTGAGCCTGTAATTGATAAGGCAGAAGGTAAAGCCATTTTTAGGCAGTTGCCACCTTTGTTTAAAGCCTATATTCGTATGGGGGCTCGCTTTGGCGAAGGCGCTGTACTTGATCCTGAATGTGATACTTTAGATTTATGTGTATTGGTTAAGTGCGCAGATATTGATCCTCGCTATAGTAAGCGCTTTATTAAAGCCTAGTTTTTTACGAAAACTAAAATAAGGCATTAGTCTGAACTTGCGGTACACTTAGTTTTTTACACAGTTCTTTAAAATCATGTTTGCCTTTTTAAAAGCTAGTCTTAAGTTAATACTATTTATTTTATTTGCCTTTGTGTTTTTAGTGCCGGTTATTCTTTTCCGGTGGCACCAAGGTATTCATCAGTCTTGTATGCGTTTATTCTTTAAGTGTTCATTGTGGCTCTGGGGAATAAGAGTAGATGATGAAAGCATTAAGTCTAGGCTCGCTAATAACCAGCTTAATAAGTCTTTGTTTATATCAAACCATTGTTCGTACATAGATATATTTATTCTAGGCGCATACCTGCCTGTAAAGTTCACACCTAAAAGTGATATTGCTAGTTGGCCAGTAATTGGTTGGATCGTTAAACTTTCTGGCGCTGTATTTTTAGATCGCCGTCCAAGTCAGGCCAAAAAACAGCAGGCTATGTTAGAAGAAAGCTATGCGCAAGGTAATCAGCTTTTATTATTTGCTGAAGGCACAACCGGCAATGGCGCTGAGTTATTGCCATTCAAAAGTAGCTTGTTTAGTGTTGCTCACCTTGTTGAGGGTATAGAGGTAGTGCCGGTATTATTGAAGTATAAAAAATTAAACTCTAAACGAGCTGGGCGTACAGAGTTAGACCAGCTTGCATGGTACGCAGATATGACTTTAGCGCCACACTTCTGGAACTTGCTAAAGCAAAGCTCTGTTAATGTTTCTATTGAAATGTTTGATGCCATAGCACCTAGTGACTACCCCGACCGAAAATTATTAGCGTCTGCATGTGAGTCGGTACTAAGAAAAAATTTCTAAAGTAGTTATGCGCCAAAATAAAAAAGCACCCAGAAGGGTGCTTTTTTATTGTTTTAAGACTTCAGGCTTTATTTATCAGCCCATGACTTTTTACGTAAAGGTTTTCGGCCAATTTCGTTGTAAGCAAAGTCATCAACATGAATGTATTCCATTCTTGCTGCGTCTAGTTCACGAACTAAATCAGCTTCTTCTTTAGTTAGAACGCCAACTTCTTCAGCTTCATCAATTTGACGCGCGCCTACTATGTCGGTGATTTTATCTTCCTTAACAGCTTTACGAATTTTCTTGCCAAGGTCGTTACGTTCTATTGTCATTTCCATAACCTTGCCCATTTGTACGGCATGGTTATGTGGCACGTCTTTACTGAAAATACCGTCTATCATTCTCTTACGAGTCTCTGTAGAGCGGCTAATTAAGTTAGATGCCTTGGTGATAGTTTTATCACTAGGTGGACGACGATGAGAGCCTACAGGGAAAGCGATTAGCTTTAATACACAACCAACGCCCGGTAGAGGTAGGTTGTCAGCAAAACGTTTGTATTGCTTTTCAAACTCATACATTAAATGATCTAGTGCGTATTCAACAATAGGCTTGTCTTCTTCTGGCATACCTTGGTTTTCGTAATGCTTAAGTACCATTGAAGCAAGGTATAAAGAGCTGAGTAAGTCGCCTAAACGAGCCGATGTCATTTCTTTAAACTTAAGGCTACCGCCCATCGTTAGCATTGCAATGTCGCTTGATACAGCAAAAGCGGCACTATAGCGATCTAGCATTCTGTAATACTTTTTGGTGAAGCTATTGCCACGTGCTGGCATGAAACGGCCAAAAATAGCTAATGTTTTTGAGCGTACAATGTTGCTTATTGCAAAACCAATGTGACCAAATAGTGCTTTATCAAACTTATTTAAATTATCAGTTTGAGCTGCTTCCATTTCTTTTAATACATACGGATGGCAGCGAACAGCGCCTTGGCCAAATACAATTAAGCTACGTGTAAGAATGTTTGCGCCTTCAACAGTAATGGCTACAGGGAAACTCATGAAGCCGTTAGCTATATAGTTTTTAGGACCCTGAATAACAGCTTTACCCGCATTAATGTCCATGCCATCGTTTAAGATAGTACGACCCATTTCTGTACAGTGGTATTTTAATATAGCTGAAGGTACTGAAGGTTTTTCGCCCGCATCAATAGATGTAGCTGTAACAGATACGGCTGACTCAATAATATATGAGAAACCAGCAATACGGCTAAGTGCTTCTTGAATACCTTCGAAGTTGGCAATAGAGGTATTAAACTGGCGACGAATACGTGTGTATGCGCCAGTTGTAGCAACAATGTTTTTACCAATAGAGTTTGAGATTGATGGCAGTGTAATGCAACGGCCAACAGACAAACATTCAACCAGCATTTTCCAGCCTTGGCCGACCATTTCTTGGCCACCAATAATGTAGTCCATAGGAATGAATACATCTTTACCTTTAATCGGGCCATTATGGAATGGTGTGCCTACTGGGAAGTGGCGACGACCGATATCAATACCTTTTAGTCCACGTGGAATAAGCGCACATGTAATGCCATATTCTTCAGTGTCACCAATTAGGCTTTCTGGGTCGTACAGTTTAAACGCTAAGCCAATTACTGTCGCAACTGGTGCTAGTGTAATGTAGCGTTTGTCGAAGTTAAGTTTAATGCCTAATACTTCTTTGCCTTCAAACTTACCCATGCAAACAACACCCGTATCTGGGATTGCGCCGGCGTCAGAACCTGCTCGAGGAGAGGTTAGACCAAAGCAAGGTAGGTCTGTACCATCGGCTAAACGAGGTAGGTAGTGTTGACGTTGTTCGTCGGTACCGTACTTCATTAAAAGTTCGCCCGGACCTAATGAGTTAGGAACAGCAATATAGAATGCCGCCATGCCATTTACAGCACTAATTTTTGTTAATACACGTGTTTGCGCATAAGCTGAAAAATGTAGGCCACCGTACTCTTCAGGAATAATTAAACCTAGGAACTTATTATCATGAATAAAATCTAGAACATTTTGCGGCAAGTCACCATGGTCTTGGCAAAATTCCCAGTCATGCAGCATGGCGCATAACTCTTCAACGGGGCCTTCTAAAAACTCTTTTTCTTTAGCAGATAGCCTTGGTTCGTCGTATTTAGCAAACTTATCCCAGTCTGGCTTACCAGAGAATAAGTCACCTTCCCACCATGTTGTGCCGGCATCCAGCGCTTCTTTTTCAGTGCTAGACATTGATGGCAGAACCTTTTTAAACATGCCAAAAGCAGGGCGGCTTAATATATTTTGTCGTAAAGGAACGAGGTTAAGGAAAACACCGACACCAATTAATACTAATAATAGTAGGCCTAATAAGAACGAGCCTGTACCAAAGAAAAGGTATAAAACGAATAATACCGCGTTAGTGATGACAAAGCTTTTAAGGCCAAGTCGGTTAAATGATAAACAAGCATTGCAAGCAAGGGTTGCAAGTAGCCAGAAGAAAGTCATCATGGTGATATCCTGATATTAATGGTGAGTTTAAAATATAACAAAATTTACGCAGATGTGTCGTGAATATTTGTAACATTATCCTTTTTTATAGCTAGGCATGATTTAAGCTGCTAAATACGCATAATAATTAATAAATTTTGTTATTTTTGTGCCTTTAAGGAGTAATTTTCTATATGATTCGTGCCTCTTAAAATAAAGGTTATAGCGTGTTTAGATATTCTGCAGATAGGTTGCCCGTCGCATTAATTTTACTATTAAGCCTAGTAGACTTTTTCATGTATTTTTGGCTTGAATCGACATGGGCTTTTGCACTGTTTTGGGTTCTGATGATTTTGCCTAAATTGAATATTTGCGCGTGGAACCACCATCACCAGCATTTACCAACCTTTAAGCATACGGCTTTAAACCGAGTTTTAGAGTTCTTCTATGCTTTGCATACGGGTGTGACAACTCACCTATGGTTACTGCATCATGTATTAGGTCATCATAAAAACTACTTAGACCAAACAAAAGACGAGAGCCGTTGGCGCCGTAAATCTGGCGTAGATATGGGCGAGATTGAATACAGCTTTAATGTAGCCTTAACTGCTTATGTTCGTGGCTTTCAAGTAGGTAAGCGTTACCCTAAATTACAAAAAACCTTTGTATTGTTCGCGCTATTAACGTTTCTTATAGTGGCGGCACTAAGCTGGTACAAGCCGGTGGCGGCATTTTTCTTATTTATACTGCCGATGTTTGTAAGCTTGGTGTTAACGGCCTGGGTTACTTTTGAGCATCATGCTGGTTTAGATACCGATAATGAGTTTGAAGCTTCGCGTAATAATTTAAATCGCTTTTATAATTTTGCAACGGGTAACTTAGGTTATCACGCAGCCCACCACTGTAAACAAGGTTTACATTGGTCTTTATTGCCTGCTTACCATGCAGAAATTGTTTCTAAAATCCCGTCAAACCTGATCAAACACAGTTTGGTTGGTCAAAATTATCCACAATAAGTGGAGAATGTATAAATCTAATTGCAAATAATAATGATTCCTATTTAGTTTCGTGTTAATCTCTTGTCTCACATGAAACAAAGTTTACGAAAGCCACGTATAGCCATCGATATACTTTATAAATAGTCTAATTAACTAGGTTTATATAATGATTTTACAAAACACAAAAATTCTTTCTCGTGCGCTTATTACAGCCGTAATGGCTACAGCGCTATTTACTTTGGCTGGCTGCTTCGATAAAACTGATGAACTGAATGTTTACTCGGCTCGCAAAGAAAAGCTAATCTCGCCTTTACTAGAAAAATTTAGCGAACAAACGGGTGTTAAAGTTAACCTTGTAACGGGTAAAGATGATGCGCTAATAAAACGTCTTCAAGTTGAAGGTGAGGCAACGAAAGCTGATTTACTGATTACAGTAGATGCTGGTCGATTATATCGCGCTAAAAGCACGGGCTTGTTGCAGTCTATTAATAATGAAACCCTAGAAAAGCGTATTCCTGAAAATTTACGAGATAGTGATAATCAATGGTTTGGCTTATCAGTGCGTGCGCGTCCAATTTTCTATGTGAAGGGTAAAGTTGACCCTGCTGATTTAAGTACTTATGAAGGTTTAGCTGATCCTAAATGGAAAGGTAAAATCTGTATACGCTCATCAAGCAATATTTATAACCAGTCTCTTGTAGGTTCAATGCTAGAAGCGAATGGTGAAACACAAACGCAAGCTTGGGCAACTGCCTTGGTGTCTAATATGGCGCGTAAACCAGCTGGCGGCGATACCGATCAACTTCGTGCTGCCGCAGCGGGTGTCTGTGAAATTGCTATTGCTAATACCTATTACTATGGCCGTCTTATTAAAAGCAAAAAACCTGAAGATAAAGCCGTTGCAGCTAAGTTAGGTGTATTTTGGCCAAACCAAACTGACCGTGGCACGCATGTAAATGTAAGTGGTGTTGGTCTTACGGCTAATGCTAAAAATAAAAACAATGCGATTAAGTTAATAGAGTTTTTAACATCTGCAGAATCACAAGCCTGGTATGCGGAAGTGAATAATGAATACCCAGTTGTAGCAAGTGCAGAAGCAGATGCTGTTTTAAAAAGTTGGGGTGAGTTTAAGTCTGACTCTGTATCTTTAAGTCAATTAGGTTTAAATAATAAACAGGCCGTAGTTGTAATGGACAAAGCAGGTTGGAAATAATTTTTTATTTCTAAATAAATAACTTTGAAAAAACGTAACCATTTTTTATTAGTCTCGGCCTTTATATTGGCATTACTGGTTGTATTGCCGATAGCAGTTGTTATGTCGAATATTGTATTTGGCAGCTATGATGTTTGGCGTCACCTTTATGAAACGGTTTTAAGTGAATACCTGATTAACTCTTTGTTGTTAGCCGCTGGAGTGTCTATCGGGGTACTGTTTATTGGTGTAAGTACAGCATGGATAGTGAGTGTTTATGAGTTTCCTGGTCGCAAAGTTTTTACCTGGGCTTTATTATTGCCCTTGGCCATGCCTGCTTATATTATTGCCTATACCTATACAGGTTTATTAGACTTCGCAGGGCCCGTTCAAACATTGCTTCGAAATCTTACTGGCTTACAGTACGGTGAATATTGGTTCTTTGAAATACGTTCACTAACAGGCGCTATGCTTATGCTAACGCTGGTTCTGTATCCCTACGTTTATTTGCTTGCGCGAACGGCGTTTATTGCGCAGTCACCAAGTTTGGTTGAAGCATCGCAAACTTTAGGTTACAACCGAACACGTAGTTTATTAGCCTTGGCACTACCCATCGCGCGACCAGCCATTGTGACAGGAACAGCCTTGGCATTAATGGAAACGCTGGCTGACTACGGCACCGTACAGTACTTTGGTGTCAGTACATTTACTACAGGCATCTTTAGAACATTTTATGGTTTTGGTGATTTAGCTGCAGCTGCTCAGTTGGCAGGTGTTTTATTATTGTTTATTGCCGTGCTTACATTTATTGAGCGCTACTCACGCAAGAAGTCACGCTATTATCAAATGAAAGGGCGCGTCGCTAAACGTATTACACTAACCACAAAAAGTGCATGGTTTTGTGCATTTATTTGTGTGCTGCCTTTGTTGTTTGGTTTTATTGTGCCAGTAGCCCAACTTATATACTGGAGCTTGTTTGAAGCGGAACTGTCATCATCATTTTTCAGCTTAGCTTGGAATTCATTTTATGTGGCATTCATAGCCGCTATTATTGTTGTGTTTAGCGGTTTGATATTGGCGTATACAAAACGCTTGTTTAATCGCCCGGTGCCTAATGCCGTAACGGCAACTGCAGGTTTAGGTTACGCCATGCCAGGAACAATTATAGCCGTTGGTATTTTAATACCGCTGGCTTGGTTCGATCATCAGCTGATATTTTGGATGAAAAAAGTATTTTCTGTTGATGTGGGTCTATTGTTGTCAGGCAGTATATTTGCATTATTATTTGCTTACTTGGTTCGTTTTTTAACCGTCTCTTTAAACTCTATAGAAACAGGTTTGCAAAAAATAAAGCCGAGCATTGATTCGGCAGCTCATTTAATGGGTTACAAGCCGATGCAAATTTTACGCTTGATTCATTTGCCTTTATTAAAAGGTTCTTTGCTTACAGCATTTTTAATTGTGTTTATTGATGTATTAAAAGAGTTACCGGCAACATTAATATTAAGGCCGTTCAACTTTAATACTCTTGCCGTTAAGGCTTATGAATTAGCATCTGACGAACGTTTAGTGGATGCGGCCTTACCTTCATTATTGATTGTATTAGTGGGTTTATTACCTGTACTCTTACTCAGTCGCTCAATAAGCCAAAGCCAACATTACTCATCTACCGATAAAGACAAGCTATGACCGAATCGATAACTAAAGACAGCGTTAGTATTACTCAATTGGAGCTTTCAAATGTAAGCGTAGCCTATGATGGCCTTACAGTAGTGCATGATGTGGAATTGCAACTAGGGCAAGGACAAATAGGTTGTTTATTAGGGCCAAGTGGTTGCGGTAAATCAACCATACTACGCGCGATAGCTGGTTTTGAGTCTTTAGTGGCCGGCGAAATTAAAATGAATGACCAAGTTATTTCAAACACTAAAAAAACGGTTTCGCCTAATGAGCGCGAAATTGGAATGGTGTTTCAAGATTTAGCTTTGTTTCCGCATATTACTATTGCCGAAAATATTGCTTTTGGTATTCAGAAATGGACCGAAAGCGAAATAAAAGAACGCCTTACTCAGCTGCTTGAATTAGTCGGTTTGGCCGGCTTAGGCGATCGCTATCCTCATTCATTATCTGGCGGCCAACAACAACGCGTTGCTTTGGCTCGTGCAATTGCACCTAGGCCCAAACTCTTATTAATGGATGAGCCATTCTCTGGTTTAGACGCGTCGCTGCGCGATGTGCTTATTCCTGAAGTGCGTGAAATTCTATTAAAAGAAGGTATTAGTGTCTTGTTAGTAACGCATGATCAGATGGAAGCCTTTGCTATTGCTGATAAAGTTTCAGTAGTATCAGCAGGTCGACTGATGCAAACCGCTACACCTTTTCACTTATACCATCAGCCTGTAAATCGCTTTGTTGCTGACTTTGTTGGAGAGGGAGATTTTTTAAGTGGTATTGTGATTGATGACAACAAAGTAAAAACAGCTTTAGGTACATTAAGTGATGAAGATGGACATGGCTTTGCAAAAGACCAAGCCGTTGAAGTGTTTGTTCGCCCAGACGATTTGCTACACGATGATGATAGTGAAATAACAGCGAAAATTATCAGTAAAAAATTCCGTGGCTCTCACTTTTTATATCGTGTTGTGCTGCCGTCTAAACAAGCTTTATATTGTTTTGCATCATCGCATCATAATCATGAACTGGGTGAGCATATTGGTGTGATACTAGATCTTGATCATTTAGTAATGTTTCCGCAAGAAAGCTAAGCTTGAACAATTCCTCTTTAGTTAGCGCACGCTATATGATCCTAAGTACATTAGGCTTTGCGCTAATGGGCATATGCGTAAAGTTTGCCGGGCAGTCTGGTATACCTCTATTAGAAATAGTTGCAGCACGTGCTTTAGTGTCTTTAGTACTAAGTTTTGTTGATATTAAACGTAAAAATATTCCGGTATTAGGTCAAAATAAACTCTGGCTAATACTGAGGGGTGTTATTGGTACCTTTGCCCTTATTTGTGTTTATTACGCTGTACTCAATATGCCTTTTGCCGAGGCAACCGTTATTCAATACCT
>CAYZLE010000004.1:0-19051 GCA_964479305.1 uncultured Gammaproteobacteria bacterium
AGGCCCAAAATGCCTGCACAAATTTAGCGTTGTCGTTTAAGAACAATACAAGATGATCGCCCTGCTTTATGCCTTTTTGGTTAAAAGAAGCTAAGGTTTTTTTAGCTAAAACAAATAACTCTAAATAGCTAATTTGGCTATGTTTGTCGGCTGACTCAACAAAGGTTATGCCCTTGCCTGAGTCTTCAGCAGCGCGCTGCTTGATAGCATCAATATAAGTAGTAAAGTTCATAGTTTGGTTTTAGCGATTAGATATGCGCATCATTATTGGGTGACGCGTTAGTAAGTTAATATTAGGGGCTAATTCTATCGGATTATCGTCGGCTTTGCGCAATATAAATTTACGGCTCATTGAGGCTAAATGAATATACATTTCTGTTTGAGCAAAAATATCACCAATGCAACGTCTTGGCCCTAAAGAAAAAGGTAAGTAGGCATAACGATTGCGATTTTTTTCTATATCACTCAGTTTAGACTCATCAAAACGTTCAGGCTGGAAAGCTTCGGGCTTATCCCAGTACTGCTCATGACGATGCATAAAGTAAGGTGATACAAATACCTGCTCGCCTTTTTTAATTTCATAACCAGCCAAAACATCATCGGCCAGCGCTTTACGTGTAAGCACCCAAACTGGCGGATACAATCGTAAGGTTTCTTCCATAATTTGACGTGTGTATGGCAGCTCTGGAAAATCCGCATAAGTTGGGAAGTCTTTATCGAGCTTATCAACTTCAGCGTGTAGTTTGGTTTCAGCATCAGGGTTTTGCGACAACAAATACCAAGACCAGTTTAAGGTCATAGCGGCAGTTTCATGCCCTGCCACTATCATCGTGACAATTTCATCTAGCAGTGCTTTATCACTCATAGCTTCGCCATCAGCATTTTTCGCCTGCAAAAATAAAGACAAGAAATCAACGCTAGGCTCTTCTGTTCGTTTTCTACGTTCGGCAATTAACTCGGCGATAATTTTATGCAGTTGTTTAAACTTATATGCAAACTGTAAATCACGTGGTCCATGGTCCATTAAAATAGCAAAAGGATTGCCTCCTTCTCTATTTTTCATAGCTGGGTAGTCATCACCAAAGATACTCACCAGAACAACCTCTAAGGTTATTTTGCTGCTAGCTTCGGTAATATCAATAAGCCCATCGTTATCGGCTTTGCTTTGCCATTCTGTTTGCATTTCAATATTGGCTTCACGCATTGCCTCAGCCATCATTTCAAGGACACTCTTATGGAATGATGGTTGTATCATTCTGCGTTGATTACGCCAAAAATCGCCATCACTAGTAATTAAACCGTTGCCTAGCAGCATGCTGACACGCTCAAAGCCAACACCTTTAATATAATTTTTGTTATTATTAATCAAGACGCGTTTAATCATATCGGGATGATTAATAATTACACTGTCTTCACTACGCTTTAGCCCTTTTACACGAACAATATCGCCATACTGAGCAATATTCTGTTCAATAACAGGAAAAGAGTCTTCGATCATGTTTAGATCGTAAGGGTCTTGAGCTATAGGAATAGTAGGCATTATTAGGCAGCTAAATGATAATTAAGAATCCAATTGTTTATTATATCAAAGGTTTAGAAGAACTAAGCCCCAAACAAGAAAACTTTTTTCTAGAAAACGTTCACGAAGACAAAGTTGAAAAAATTAAGCGCCTTGCTTTTGCCATTGATCGCAGTCGCAGCATTCTCGGCTTAATGCTTTTAGATAAAATTTTGAAAGACAATGAGTTAAACGACTTAAGTATCAAACAAATCCGGCAAGACAAATTACGTAAGCCTGCCTTTCCTGCAGAACATAATCCTCACAATATTGACTTCAATATCACACACAGTGGCGCGCTAGTGGCTTGTGTCGTCGCGCAAAATATTCAAGTTGGCCTAGACAGCGAGTACAAACAAAATAAAGAACACCGCCTTTCTAGCCACTTTATGACCGAGGAAGAAATTAACTATATAAGTGCTGACAACAATACTCAAAACGAAGATCGTTTTTTAGAAATATGGACTAAAAAAGAAGCTTTAATTAAAGCTGACCCTGATGGTAAAATTATGCAACTAAAGTCTATTAAGCTTAGTAATAATACTGAATCGTCTTCTAACAAAATGACCGGCGTGATTAATAATAACCAGTACCATTTAAGCCAACTAGATTTAGACAACAAAGCTGTTACACATCTTGCCTCTTCTATTGAAGTAGAAAATATAGACTGTATAGCCATCAAACAAGATTCATTATGAACCAAAGTAAAACACTTTCTTTCAAAGACAAAATTATTAAACACCTTGCCGCTTTTATCGTTAAATTTTTATGGTTAACGTGCAAGGTAAAAGTAATTGGTGAAGACAAGATTATAGATACCCTTCAATCTGAACAGACTGTTATACCTTGTTATTGGCACCAACATCATGTTTTTGGGCTTTGGTATATTTTTAGGCTTTACAAAAAGTTCGGCAAAAAAGTTGGCGTTCTAGCTAGCCCATCACGTGACGGTGAAATACCAAGCCAAATTATGCAAGCTTGGGGCTTACACATTATTCGAGGATCTTCTAGCAAAACAGGCGCTCAAGCATTAAGAGATTTATGCAAGTCAGTAAGTAACGATGGTATCTCGCCAAGCATTACACCAGACGGCCCTCGTGGACCAATATATGAGTCTAAACCCGGTCCTATTCTATTGGCGCAATATACTTCTAGCCCTATTATCCCAATATCTGTTTCTGCTAGTCGTTATTGGTGTTTACGCTCGTGGGATAAGTTTATGATTCCTAAACCGTTCAGCACTATCACTATCGGCATAAGTGACGCTATCTATATCGACAAGAAATTGCCCGTGGCAGATTTAGAAAAACAACAAAAGCTTTTATCTAAAGCTTTAAATGAGACTGAATAAAAAACTATTTGACGATAGGCGCATTGTCGCCATTTTCACCGACATTTACGAATGTTATTTTGGTTGTGAATAAAACCTTCTTGTCAGTTTTAAGTGTCGTTTTAGCTTGCGACTTCCCATCATAAACATTCACTTCATACTCAACAGATGAGTTACCCATACGAGTTTCAGAAACTTCAAATATTAAAATTTGACCGCACTCAATAGCATGTTTGAAAATTACATTGTCGAGCGCAACAGTTACGAAGCGATTGCCAGGATAGTCTAAACGCACAGTTACATAAGCAAACTCATCTACCCACTTTAATAAATATCCGCCAAACAAAAAACCTTGGTCGTTCATAAATTCGGGTAAAACTATTTTAGTATGCTTCATATTTGTAACCTTATATAAAATAAATAATAGCTTGTAAAACAAGCCAAGCATAAACAGCAGCTAGCACGTCATCAATCATAATACCAAAACCACCACTAACGCTTTTATCAAGCCACTTAATAGGCCAAGGTTTCACAATATCAAAAAAACGAAACAAGGCAAAACCTAAAATAATATTAAAAAAGGAAAATGGCACTAAAAATAAGGTAAGCCAAACACCTACAAACTCATCCCAAACGATAGCTCCATGATCATGCACACCTAAATATTCAGCACAGGCATGGCAAAAGTAAATACCAATAAAAAATGAAGTTACAACTACTGTTGCATACTGCCAGGCTGGCAAATTAGCTAGCAACAAGTAAGGCAATAATGCGAACAAACTACCCCAAGTACCGGGTGCTGGTTTAATTAAGCCACTACCAAGACCTAAGGCAAAGAAATTCGCAGGAGTAGCGAATAGATTTTTTACTGTAACGTGCTTATCGTTTTTACTCATTGAAATGATTATAACCTTGTTGTTTAACAACTTGTGTTTCGTTTTCAAGCTCTACTAAAAACTGTTTGTCTTCTGTTATTACACCAATTTTACTAATATCGGTAAACTGCAGTTTTAGTTTATTTAATGCCTGCTCTTTAGCTTCAGGCACAGTAAAACATAATACATAATCATCACCGCCTTTTAATGCTAAATTCACTGCGTCAGTAAATGAAAGTTCACTTTGCAAGGACTTACCCAGCGGCAGTTGTGTGGCTTGAATTAGAGCACCGCACTGACTAGATTCAAGGATATGGTGTAGATCAGACGACAAACCATCTGACAGATCAATCATGCTTGAGGCTATAGCTTGCAAGGCTAAACCTAAATCAATATGCGGCTCTGGCAAATGTAATGGGCTTGTATCTATAAGATCATCATAATTATTTAAAATAAAAGCCGCTTCACCTATTGGACCAGACAAATAAATACCATCACCAGGGTTTGCGCCAGAACGTAAAACAGATGCACCTTCTTGAACGATACCCGCTGCGGTAACCGTAATACTTAAAGGGCCTTTTGTTAGGTCACCACCAACCAACTCAAGGTCATACTTTGTGGCTAACTTAATAAAACCATTTAAAAAAGCTTCAACCCAGTCTCTATCAATACTAGGAAGCGTTAAGTTTAAAGTAACGTGAACAGGCTGAGCGCCCATTGCTGCAATATCAGAAAGATTAACGGCCAAAGATTTATGACCAATTTCAAAAGCACTTAATTTACTATCAAAATGAACACCATCAACCAGTGTATCTGTCGACACTACAAGTTCATGGTCATTAGGAATTTTTAGTACGGCGGCATCATCACCGATACTTTTGGTCACATACGAAGATGATGTGTTTTGATGAGCAAGGCTAATCTCTTTTATAAGGTTGATTAATTCAAACTCATGCATAAAGAATTACTCTTTTTGTTGCGCCTTATGTTCCATAACTCGCTCAACAACTACCGCCTTATCTAGAACGGCATTAACAAAAGCATGACCTTGCTCACCGCCATAGGTTTTAGCCAAGTTAACGGCCTCGTTAATAACAACCTTGTAGGGAATTTGAAGGCTATACACAAGCTCATACATTGCCAAACGTAAAACGGCATGCTCAATTGGATCTAGTTCTTCCAACTTAAGTTGCATATGAGGCTTTAGCTTTTCGTCTAAATCATCAACTTGTTTAATGACCTCTTGAGCAAGTAGCATAAAGTAAGCTTCATCTACACGCTCCATTTCTTGGCCCGCCATAAACTCTTTAATAAGTTCGTCTTTAGGGATTGGGTTTAGCTGCCATTGATACAGTAACTGAACGGCCCTTTTGCGCGAATACGTACGTGCTTGGTTGTTATTTTTTAAACTCATGATAATGCGTTTTTTGCCACGTCATCTACGACCATTAATGTTTCAATTGCAGCTAGCGCAGCATCTACACCTTTGTTGTTTCCTTCTGCAATACGTTCAAGCGCTTGCGCTTCAGTATTCACTGTAAGCAAACCAAAAATTACCGGCAAATCAAATTGTAATGATACATCTTGAATGCCGCGCGAAGCTTCGTTACAAACATAGTCAAAATGAGGAGTATCGCCACGAATCACGCAACCAAAACATATAACTGCATCGTAGTTATCTGTACTTGCTAATTTTTGTGCAATGATTGGCAATTCAAAAGCACCAGGTACTTTATGTATTACGATGTCATCGCTGTTTACATCATGAGACTCTAGCGCATCAACAGCAGCAGTCACTAAAGGGTCAACGATAAAACTATTAAAACGAGCAGCTACAATCGCAATACGCTTGTCCTTGCCCGATAATTTTAAATCGCTATTTTGATAAATCTTGTCTCCAGACATAATATAAACCTATGCAGTTAACTGCTTGTATTATTAATAATTTCTAAACCAAATGCCGCTAAGCCAGAGTAACGCTTAGGTGCACCCATCACATTCATTTTACCCACATTTAAGTCAGATAAAATTTGCGCACCAATACCAAAGGTGCGAACTTGATTTGACTCTTCTGAACTAAGTGGTTTCTTTTGTTCATCCTGTTGCTTAATTAGTTCGTCAACTTTATCTACTAAGCTACTACCTGTGTGAGGCTCACGAAGAACAACTAGTACACCACGTTCTGCTTGTGCAATTTTTTTCATTGCATCTTGCAAAGGCCAACCTTTGTTACCTTGAATACCATAAGTATCAAACAATGGATTGGTAATATGTACTCGCACTAAAGTTTCTTCATCAGGCTTAAGGTCGCCTTTAACAAAAGCGATATGCGCGGTGTCGTGTATTAAGTCATCGAACACCACCATTTTTAATTCGCCATGCTCTGTCTCAACATCTTTTTCATGTAACCGACGAACACTTTGTTCATTTTGAGTACGGTATTCAATCAGGTCTTCAATTGTACCCATTTTTAAATTATGCTTTTCAGCAAAAGCGTGTAAATCATCACGCCTTGCCATAGAACCATCTTCATTAAGAATTTCTACAATAACGGATGATGGCTGAAAGCCGGCTAAACGCGCATAGTCACAACCTGCTTCTGTGTGCCCTGCTCTAACTAGAACACCACCCTCTTCAGCACGAATAGGGAAAATGTGGCCTGGCATAATAATGTCTTCAGGTCGCGCTTTAGGATTAACAGCAGCCTTAACTGTTGCCGTTCTATCGGCTGCAGAAATACCGGTTGTTACACCATGTGCTGCTTCAATAGAAACGGTAAAATTTGTTTTATGATCGGGCTGACCTTGCTGCGGCATAAGCGGCAATTGCAGTTGCGAACAAGCATCTTCGGTTAGCGTTAAACAAACCAAGCCTCTAGCATGTGTCACCATGAAGTTGATGTCGTCGACACGCAAAGTATCAGCTGGCATGATTAAGTCACCTTCGTTCTCACGAGATTCATCATCAACTACCACAATCATGCGACCATTACGCAATTCGTTAATTAACTCTTCTACACTTGCAAACATATTTATTTTCTTTCCTGCAACAGACGCTCTAGATAGCGTGCTATTAAATCAATTTCTATATTAACTTTCGTTCCAACTTTGTATTCTGAAAAGCGCGTCATTTCCATAGTGTGTGGAATAATATTTACACCAGCGACACCTTCATCAGTGATGCTGTTTACCGTTAAGCTTACACCATCAATTGTTAACGAGCCTTTAGTAGCAACTAAATGACGTAGTTTCTCAGGTACTAAAATACCAAAACGCCAAGAACGTGCTTCTTCGTACATCTCTACAATTTCAGCTAAAGCATCAACATGGCCGCTTACTATATGCCCACCAAATGCCGTTTGCGGAGTCATTGCTAGCTCTAAGTTAACCACTTCACCTTCAAATATACTGC
The DNA here is from genome assembly GCA_964479305.1 of uncultured Gammaproteobacteria bacterium. Classification (GTDB taxonomy): domain Bacteria; phylum Pseudomonadota; class Gammaproteobacteria; order HTCC5015; family HTCC5015; genus JAHDBX01. Next base: position 7,175 of record CAYZLE010000004.1, read on the forward strand.
CTAAAGAAGTCAACTCTAAGGTCTCTAGCGAAGCATCAACAGCAAAGTCATTACCACTTATTTCTATAGCTGTTAAACAAACACCGTTAACGGCAATACTATCGCCTAAGTTAACACCTTTAAGTGGAAGGTTTTTAGTACTAAATGTAAAACGAATATCACCGTCAATCGTTTCTTTGCTTTTTAATAAACCTAAATCCTGAATAATTCCAGTAAACATTATACTAGCTCAACTATTGTTTTAGTGATTGGTAATGCTGTTGCATTATTAAATGCAGCACCCGCTTTAACGCCCATTTCTGCAATATCGCCTGCTGAGGTATTGTCGTTTTCATAAACAGCATACATAGCACCTAGCGCATAATCAGCACCAGAACCTACAGCCCAAAATTGACTAAATTCATTAACATCACGCAAACTATAAACACCAAATATGCCATGCTTGTTAGCAATTACCGCGTCAATTTGTGTTGACTCGTATGGATCATCGTCGCTATCTTTGGGGTTTAAAAAGTACTGTTCTTTTAAAATAGGATGCAAAGCTAAGAATGTTTTAAATATAGCTTCTCTGCTTGAGAAATCGAGTACATTCGCATGATTTTTAAATACGTCATCCATTACTAAGGCGTGCGCCGCACTACCCACTATGCCGATATAACTTCCAGCATGTTCTTGAATTTTGTTATGAAAGCGGTCGTAATGAGAATACATCTTTGTATCACCAAAACTAGTTAAAGTATCAGCCGCTATACAAACTTCATTACCTTTTTTTGAAATAACAATTGTAGACATAATTTATGCGTAATTCGGTTTGGCTATAATACGTATATCGTCGCCTACTTGGCGCATATCCGTAATTGATAAATTTAAACATTCATTCATTTTTTTAAATTCTGGCAAAGTGAATAAATTCTGTGATGCGCCGCCCATTAATTTTGGCGCCATATAAAATACAATCTCATCAACAAGCTCGGCTTCTAACAAAGAACCAGCTAAAGTTGAGCCGCATTCTACCATTACTTCGTTAATTTCTGCTTCGCCCAACACTGACATTAAAGCATGTAGGTCTACTCGTAAGTTTTCTGTGCCTTTTAATTGAATCACTTCACTGGTACTTGAGCGTAACTTAGCAACTTTTTGAAATTGAGTCGTATCAATTGTAGCTATTAATGTTTCACCTTCGTTAGAAAATATTTTTGATGTTAAAGGTGTACGTAAAGCACTATCAACCACTACTCGCAAAGGTTGATTAACATCTTCATTATCAAGCCTTGCATTTAAGCTTGGATTATCAGACAAAACAGTTTCTATGCCGGTCAGTATGGCCGATGAACGTGCACGCCAATGATGAACATCTTTTCTAGCGGCTTCTGATGTAATCCACTCACTCTCGCCATTACTAAGTGCCGTTTTTCCATCGAGGCTTGAAGCCATTTTTAAACGCACGAAAGGCTTGCTTTGCTGCATGCGTTTATTAAAACCAGGATTTAACGCCTTAGCTTGCTCTTCTAATATAGGAGATATTACCTCAATACCGGCACCTTCTAATATTTTAATACCCTGACCAGATACGAGTGGATTAGGGTCAATCATGCCAATAACTACAGTAGCAATTTTTGATTCAATTATGGCTTCTACGCAAGGCGGTGTTTTGCCTGTATGAGAACATGGTTCTAAGCTTACGTAAGCTGTACAACCTTCTATTAGTGATGGGTTGTTAGCCTTAGCTGAAGCTAAAGCAGCCACTTCAGCATGCGCCTCACCCGCTTTAGCATGCCAACCTTGGCCAATAATAATACCGTCTTTAACTAGGACGCAGCCAACCCTTGGATTAGGGTCGCAGGTATACAAACCTTTCTCAGCCAAATGAATTGCTTTCGCCATAAAAAACTCATGGCTTGTTTCATTAACTAAAGCTGTCACTATCTAGGTCTCGCTAGGTGCAGTTTGTTGGTCGTGCTCAGCTTGTGTTGGCTTATCATTTTCCAAACGATTAACCACTTCACGGAATGACTCGATGTCATCAAAGCTCATATAAACAGAAGCAAAACGAATGTAAGCAACATGGTCAAGTTTACGTAATTCAGTCATAACCAGTTCACCCAAGCGTCTTGAGTCAACTTCTCGCTCACCACCTGCTAATAATTGGTGACGGATGTTTTCAATAGAGTCTTCAATAAGATCAGTTGCTACAGGGCGCTTTTCTAATGCGCGCATAAGCCCTGCTCTAAGCTTTTCTTCCATAAAAGGTTCACGCGCACCATTAGTTTTAATAATGCGCGGCATGTTGAGTTCGGCTAATTCAAATGTAGTAAAGCGTTCTGAACACTCTATACATTCGCGTCTACGACGAACTTGCTGACCCTCGCTTGCTAGCCTAGAGTCAATTACCTTTGTGTCATCTGCACCGCAAAAAGGACAATGCATTGAGCTTATTTATATACCGGGAAACGTGAACAAAGTTCTAAAACTTTAGCTTTAACTGTATCAACGGTAGATGTATTTTCTAAATCATCAAGAATGTCGCAAATCCACGTTGTTAACAATTCACATTCAGCTTCTTTAAAACCACGTGTTGTGATTGCTGGAGAGCCAATTCTTAAACCACTTGTTACAAATGGAGATTGAGGGTCGTTAGGCACACTGTTTTTGTTAACAGTAATGTTCGCTAAACCCAAAGCTGCATCAGCTTCTTTACCTGTAATACCTTTATCGATTAAGTCGATTAGTAAAAGGTGGTTTTCAGTACCGCCAGAAACAATGTTGTAACCACGTTCTAGTAATACTTTAGCCATTGCTTTCGCATTCTTAACAACTTGTTGCTGGTAAGTTTTAAAACTAGGCTCTAGTGCTTCTTTAAATGCAATCGCTTTACCCGCGATAACATGCATTAATGGGCCACCTTGTGTACCTGGGAATACAAGAGAGTTTAATTTTTTCTCAATTTCAGGATTTGACTTAGCAATGATGATACCGCCACGAGGACCACGCAATGTTTTATGTGTAGTAGACATAACAACGTCAGCATGAGGTACAGGGTTAGGATAAACGCCCGCAGCAATTAAGCCTGAAACGTGAGCCATATCAACAACAAAGTAAGCACCAATACGATCAGCTGTTTTCTTCATGCGTTCCCAGTCAACAACTTGAGAGTATGCTGAGAAACCACCAATAATCATTTTTGGCTTGTGCTCATCAGCTAAACGATCAATCTCGTCATAGTCGATCAGACCAGTGTCTGGATTTAAGCCATACTGAACGGCATTAAATACTTTGCCTGAAAAGTTAATCTTAGCGCCATGAGTTAAGTGACCACCATGAGCCAAACTCATACCTAAAATAGTATCACCCGGTTCTAATAGAGCTAAATAAACTGCAGCATTCGCTTGTGAGCCTGAGTGAGGTTGAACGTTTGCGTAATCTGCACCATATAATTCTTTAAGGCGATCAATAGCTAATTGCTCAGCTGTATCAACATATTCACAACCACCATAGTAACGCTTACCTGGGTAACCTTCAGCGTACTTATTAGTTAAAACACTGCCTTGGGCCGCCATTACACGTGGGCTTGTGTAGTTTTCTGAGGCAATTAGTTCAATGTGTTCTTCTTGACGACGCTCTTCATTTTGCATCGCGTTCCAAAGTTCGCTGTCAAAGTCTGCTATATTCTGTTTTGTATCAAACATAGTGGTGTATTTCTCGGTTGAATTGATTGAATTGATCGTTTAATTGCTATATAAATGGTACGGAATAATTATGTAAAACCACTTAAGCAATAATTATGCGAATCATAGCGTAATTCAGTGTCTAACGCATCAAAATATAGTGGTTAAAAGACACAGATACATCACTATGTTGTGTTATTAAAAAAAGCACAATAATATACACTTGTTAACTTTACTAGAATAAGGGCAGTGATATACAATATCATTGTAAGCTCAAAACACTTATATTTGAGCAACTCTAAAAGGATTGAAGGGAAAGAAGTTAAAAATGTCAAAAATTGAACCAAAACAGCTCGAGAATTTAAAGCAAGCTCTTAGCCGCATGAAAATACCAAGAGAAATTAGTGAAAACTTACTCGATGCGAGTAATGTTAGAAAGACTTATAACGCTTACTTTACTAATACTCGCCTTTTAAGTCGTGACCAATGGGTTATAGACTTTATGACGCTTAAAGCCTGCCCGATTGAAGATGTTACTGAAGATGTACGCAAGCAGCTATTAGGTAGCGATTCATTAAAAAAATGGAATAAAACTCAAGGCGATGTTTCTAAACGCCTAGACGACACGATTACTCAAGGCAAAACCATATTAGGTCATACCCAGCAACGTGTTAAACGTGTTTCATTAGATATTGAAGCTGCAGATTTAAAAATATTAAAAACAATTGCTGACGAAAAGAAAGTGAGCATTGGTTTTTTAATACGAAACTCTATTAAAGATTTTATCAAATAAACTGATTTTATAGCCCAGCAGAATAGCTGGGCTAAAATGAGCCTGGTTTATTCCAATTTAGCCTAGTTCGTTTTAACATAGTTCATTCTAACCTAGTCCGCTTTAGCCTCGACCACTAAAGATGAACCATTAATTGAAACAACTGTTACTTCGGTGCCTTTAGCTAAATCAGCGCCCTCTACTCTCCAAAAACTATCGCCAACCTTTACTCTTCCTGATCCATTGGCTATTGCCTGATCAAGTTTATAGTGCTGACCAATAAACTGTGCACCTTTACGGTTTAAGTTAGGGTCTACGTCATTATTTTTTAAGTATTTAGCTACCATTTTTTGGCAAACCACTACTGTAATTACAGAAAGCACGCCAAAAATCAGCAATTCTACTTGCCAGGACAATGGTGCTAATAAAGAAAAAACACCTGTGAAAAATGCAGCAACAGCAATCCAAACAAAAATATAGCCTGGTGCTAATAGTTCAAAAAAAATCAGCAAGCCTGCTAGTACCCACCAGTGCCAATAGTTAATTGATTGAAGCCAAGCAAATAGATCAAATTCCATATTATTCTTTATCCTTGCCAAATGCCTCTTTAGCAATTTCAGTAATGCCGCCTAGAGCACCGATTACATTAGAAGCCTCAACTGGCAGCATGAGTACTTTTTGATTAGGAGCAGAAGCCACTTCTTTCAAGGCTTCAACATACTTCTGAGCAACAAAGTAGTTAATCGCCTGAGCATTACCATTAGAGATCGCATCTGAAACCATCTCCGTAGCCTTAGCTTCGGCTTGAGCTAAACGCTCACGTGCTTCGGCCTCAAGAAATGCAGACTGCTTTTGACCTTCTGCATCAAGAATTACTGCTTGGCGATCACCATCAGCACGTAAAATTTCGGCTTGTTTTAAACCTTCAGCTTCAAGAATCGCCGCACGTTTATCACGCTCTGCTTTCATTTGGCGAGCCATAGACTCAACCAAATCTCTTGGCGGCGCAATATCTTTAATTTCAATTCGAGTAACCTTCACACCCCAAGTACTGGTTGCGCCATCTACCACGTTTAATAGTCGAGCATTAATTTCATCACGCTTCGATAACAATTCATCAAGATCCATTGAACCCATTACTGTACGAATGTTTGTCATCGTTAAATTTAAAATAGCGATTTCTAAGCGACTTACTTCGTAAGCAGCTTTTGCAGCATCCATTACTTGGAAGAAAACAACGCCATCTACAGCTACCATCGCGTTATCTTTAGTAATAACTTCTTGAGTAGGCACATCCATCACCTGCTCCATCATATTTAACTTTTTACCGATAGCCTGATAAATAGGAATAACAAAATGGAAGCCCGGACGAAGCGTCTTTGTGTACTTACCAAAAGTTTCTACGGTAAACTCCATTCCTTGCGGAACGATTCGAAACATTTTAAAGGCTGTAAATAAGAACACAGCTCCAATAACAACAATTCCCGCTAAAAAATCCATAATAAACTCCAATATTTTTTTATTAACTTACCGCATCAAACTATTAAGTGCAATTAGTAATCTAAACAAATTTTGCTTTAAACTCTAAATACCTATTTTTATTTGCGCTTACAAACAAGCTCTATTTTGCTTTCTGAAACTTACCTTATTATGCTTATTTGAAGCAAACTGAAAATACTAAACATCTATATTAGCTGACACCTGATTACGACCGTTATTTTTTGCATAATATAAGTTTTTATCAGCTCTACTCATCCATGATTCTATGTCTTCACTTTCTTTATACTCAGCTAAGCCAATACTAACGGTAAGTTTGCTTTCTATATGCTTAATAGCCGAAGAGACTTTATTACACAAAAACTCAGCCGTTTTTTTAGTTTGATCCAATGCATTACCATTAAAAAGAATTAGAAACTCTTCACCGCCAATTCTAAACACCATATCGTTTCTTCGCAAACGGCCAGTAAGAACCTGCGCAACTTGTTGTAATGCTTTGTCTCCCTCATCATGCCCGTACGTATCATTTATAGATTTAAAATGGTCAATATCAATTATGGCAATGCTGACCGGTACCTGGTTACGACTATGCTGGGCAATTGCTTTATTTAATTCTGTTTCAAGCAAGGTTCGATTATAGACATTCGTTAATGGGTCAATAATGGCTAGGTTTTTTAAATCTTCGTGCTGATTGCTAATTATTCGTATAAATATAATTAAACTAATAGAAGCTAATATGCAGGTAACAAAGATACGAATATAAATGTACGGCGACAAAACTTTATAGGCAACAAAAAATACAAGAGCAAGGAAGATGGCGTTAGCCACCCAAGCATATTTCTCAGGCAGGAGAAAATAATAGATAAATAAGATTGGGTAGACCCAAAAAAAACCAATTACACCATATTGTGTGGCAGTTAAATAAAAAGGGATCGCAAATAAAATAAATAAAAATATAAATGTTGAATTAGGATCGAGCTGTTTTTGTTGAGCGCGAAAATATTTATAAATAAAAAATGATATGTTTGCAGCAAGTATTAAAGCAAGCTTGAAGTTACCAATAATAAAATAGTAAACCACAAACGGAGAAACAAGTATGCTAGTTGAAAGTGTAAGAATGCTTGATATCTGAAATCGAAAATCATCTACACTTGTATCATAATCCCTTATTAGCTTTTCCATCTAAATAACTACCCTGTTTTTAGTTGCCGTACAATCTCATATAAGCTTACTGCTGAAGCCACTGACACATTTAAACTACTCACGGCTCCTGCCATTGGAATAGACACCAAGGCATCACAACTTTTTGCTGTTAATGCTCTTATACCCTTGTCTTCTGAACCAAGTATGATTGCTACTTGTGAACTGAAATTATAATTATAAATATTGCTTTCAGTTTTATCACTGGTACCAACAACTTCAATACCCAGATCTTGCAACTGTTTTATCAGTCTAGCCAAGTTTGTTATTTGAACAAATGGAGTTGTCTCTGCAGCACCTGAAGCAGTTTTTCGCGTAATTGGAGTGATGTTACTCGCATTGTTTTTTGGAGCGACAACAGCATCTACACCTGCGCCATTTGCGCTACGTAAACAAGCACCCAAATTCCTAGGGTCTGTAACACCATCAAGTATTAATAATAATACCGGTAAGTTTGCTTCTTGCTTAGCCTCAATTATGCTAAATAAATCTTTTTCGTTATAGCTCTTTGCTTTTTTAAGACAGACGGCAATTGATTGATGAGCAATGTCGTTGCCTACAGCCTGACTAATCGCTTGCGCCTCAACATATTCGCAATTAATACCGATACTTTGCATTTCATTAATGATATCTAGATACTCTGTATCTTTACGCGCATAGAGTATGCGAATAACATTTTCAGCACCTTGTTCCAAACAGGCTTTTACTGAATGAAAACCATAAACCCAAATAGGTTCTTTAGCAATGCTTTTGCTACGTTTTTGATTTCTATTATTGTGTTGCTGTCTTGCCATTGTTTATTTTTACTCGTCTTTACTCAATTGCTCATCACTTAAAACAAAATCAATTTTACGTTCATCAATATTAACGGCTGCTACTAGAATTTCAATTTCTTGACCAAGGCTATATGTTTTACCGCCACGCTCACCTTTTAAGCAATGGTGAACAGGGTCGTGCTTGTAGTAGTCTTTCTTCAAAGAACTAATATGCAACAAGCCTTCAACATAAATATCATTAAGCTCAATAAACAAACCAAAGTTTGTTACACCACTAACAACGCCTTTGAAAACGCCACCAACTTTGTCGCTCATATACTCGCACTTCAACCAGCTTTCAGCATCACGTGTTGCATCATCAGCACGGCGCTCAGCTATACAACAATGCTGGCCTATCTCAGCAACCTGCTCTTGTGAGTAAGCGTAATTCGAGGCCTTACCTTTATCTATAAGGTGAGCAATTGCTCTATGCACTAACAAATCAGGGTAACGACGAATAGGCGAAGTAAAGTGAGCATAGTGCTCTAAAGCTAAACCAAAATGGCCTTCATTTTCTGTTTGATAAACCGCTTGCGACATTGAACGCAACAAAATAGTTTGAATCACATTTTTGTCTGGACGATCTTCAATAGCGGCCATTACCTTACGATAATCTGAAGACTTAGGATCTAAAGCTGGAAAATCAATGCTAATCTCTTTTAAGAACTGGCGTAAGTCATTCAGCTTCTCTTCTGGAGGATCAGCATGCACACGATATAAAGCAGGCATTTTATGCTTACTTAAATATTTGGCAGCAGTCACGTTCGCTAAAATCATAAATTCTTCAATAATTTTATGGGCATCGTTACGCTCATAAGGCACAATTTTTTCAATGCCATGCGCTTCATTAAATAGAATTTTTGTTTCAACCGTTTCAAAATCAATAGCGCCACGAGCTGCACGTTTTTTACGGCGTAATTCGTACAAATTATTTAGGTGATGAACCGAAGGTAGAACATCCGCAAACTCAGTTGATAAATCAGTAATTTCTTCATCAGTAGCTCCCACCATACCCAATAACTGAGCAACCTTATGATAAGTAAGACGCGCATGAGAATGCATAACACCTTGATGAAATTCGTAATGCGTTAGCTCACCGTCAGCATCTAGGTGCATATCGGCAACCATGCAAAGGCGGTCTGTTTTAGGGTTTAAAGAACAAATACCGTTTGATAGTGCCTCTGGCAACATTGGAATAACTTGGTTTGCAAAATAAACGGAAGTGCCGCGTAGCTGAGCATCTTTGTCAAACTCACTATCGACTTGAACATAATGAGAGACATCAGCAATAGCCACGACTAAGCGCCAACCATTGTCTTTAGGTTCACAAAAAACAGCATCATCAAAATCTTTAGAATCAGCACCATCAATAGTCACTAAAGGCATGTCACGATAGTCTACGCGCCCTGCTCGGTCAGCTTCAGTCACTTCAGCTGGAATACTGCCGATATCACTTTCAACGCCTTTAGACCATTCGTGAGGAACACCATGGGCATGAACAGCCACATGCACTTCCATACCTGGCGCCATCTTCTCACCAACGATGGTTTTAACGTAACCCATAGGTTGGTGATGACGATTAGGCTGCTGTGTAATTTCAGCGATAACAATATGGCCATCTTCAGCGCCATTTAAGTCATCAAACTCAACCAGAATATCTTGGTGAAGGCTTTTGTTTTCTGGAATGATAAAGGCGGCTTTATTTGCCATATGAACACGCCCAATAACACTCGTATTGGCACGCTCAAGAATTTTAAACAGAACCACTTCCATACGACCACGAGAATTCTCGCCAGACTTACGCATAATGGCAGTATCGCCATGCAATAGACTTCGCATTTGTCGAGGAGGAATAAAATAGTCTCGGCCACCTTCGTTATGCTGAAAGAAACCAAAGCCATCAGCATGACCAATCACTTTACCTTCAATAAGTTCTGCGCTGCTAATCGCAAGAAAATTGCCACGCTTATCTTGTTCAAGCTGGCCATCTCTCACCATCGCTTTTAAACGACGTTCAATGGCAACTTCTTGCTTACCTTTAACTTTAAGTAATTTATTAACGCGTGAAAAGCTGCAAGGTTTTCCAAAAGCAGTGATAGTTTCTAAAATAAGTTCGCGGCTAGGAACAGGATTTTCGTAAAGACGCGCTTCGCGATCTGCGTATGGGTCTTTTGACCCTTGCGAACCTTTAGATTTTTTTGAATGCTTAGACTTCTTTGCGTTTTTAAACTTATTGGTGATTTTTTTAATCAAACTTGGCCTCTATGAGTGTTGCCACATTGTACCCAAGGCTTTGGTTGATAGGTACGTTTATTTAGCAGATAGTTGAGTTTGATATAGATCTGGGTTGTAAATATACGACAAGTAGCTGCCTGGTGGCGCATAACGTGCAAAATACTGCTTAACACCACTGGTAACCGCTTCAGCAATTTTCACTTGATGCTTAGGGTTATTCAGCTTTTTCTCTTCTGCTGGGTTCGTAATAAACGCAGTCTCAATCAGTACAGATGGAATATCTGGAGATTTTAAAACCGCGAAAGGCGCTTGCTCAACGTTAGACTTATGCAGTCTATTAAAGCCACCCATGCTTTCTAGAATAAAACCGCCCACCACAATGCTAGACTTGATTGTAGCCTGCTGAGATAAATCAAATAAAACTGAGCGTACAATTTCATCAGGGTGATCCAAAGAAACGCCGCCCATTAGTTGTTTGTTTTGATCGTTAGCCAACCAAGCGGCAGCTTCGGATGTTGCGCCATCTAAAGACAAGGCAAAGACGGACGAACCATTAGCTGTTTTTTTATGAAAGGCATCAGCATGTATCGACAAAAATAAATCGGCTTTCAAATCACGCGCCTTCTTAATACGACCACGCAAAGGAATAAAGTAATCACCATTACGAATCAGAACAGCCTTCATGCCATCTTCGGCATTTATTTTTTTAGCTAAAATTTTAGATATTTGCAGAACTACCACTTTTTCAACTGTTCCTGAAAAACCAATCGCACCAGGATCTTTACCACCATGGCCTGCATCAATAGCCACAATAACATCACGTAAAGGCTTGCCATTAACTAGGTTTGGTTTTTTGGGCGGAGCAGGTTTTGAATAAGGTGTACTTGTACTATTCGGTTTTACTAGAACAGGTTTTTTAGGTTCAAGCAAAGCTGGTAGTTTTGTCAGCGGCTTATTTGGCTGCGGTTTAATGACTGGCTTAACAACAGGCTTTGGAGCTGGCTTGGGAACCGGCTTGATTGCAGGCTTAACAATTGCAATAGGAGCAGGCTTAACTCTAGGGCTTGCCGCTTTTAAATCAACGACCAATCTGTGCGTGGTTACCGGTGTTGACTGAAGTAAAAACTTATTAAAATCAACCTTATCATTAAGGTCTAAAACTAAACGCAATGTTTCTTGGTTACTGCCATGCTTACCCGAACGAACTGAGGTAATAAGTTTATCTGCTTGAAGGTTGTTCTGAATAGATTGCAAATCACTCAGTAAGTCGGTGTTATAAAGATCAATAACCAACCGATTAGGTGCTGACAAAGGGAATATCTTATGCTCAACGGCATCACTTAGCTCTAAAACCAAACGGGAGTTAGACACTTGATTAGACAAACGAACCTTGTCTACACTGTTTTGGGTGTAAGCACTCATACTACACAAGAGCATAAACACCAAAACTGCAGCTAAGAACACATTTTTTTTAGTCCTGAGAAGCGGCAAGGTGATGTTTTTTTGTACAAAAATAGGCATTATTAGAGTTTGAAGATTTCCAAGAATAAATCAAGTTTTATTATAATATTTAAAGCCCTATAGCAGCCAAAGAAGACACCGCAGCGTCATTATTAGCGACTATACTACATAAACGCGTTTCATCACTATTTGGTTGACCGGCCAAATCATTTAAATGCGGAATTTCAAGACT
>CAYZLE010000005.1:0-19031 GCA_964479305.1 uncultured Gammaproteobacteria bacterium
AAACATTTCTCACGCACAATCGAATTACCGACTGTAAATCTAAGTCCAAATCCAAATCCAGAACCAAATATAAAAGGAGTTGTGTCTTAATGAGTACTCTTTTTCTATTAGCCGCTAAAAGCGCATGGGCGCGTAAAGGTAGTTTAATCTTAGCTGTACTATCTATTGCTATTAGTATGACGCTATTGCTAGGTGTAGATACAGTTCGTAAACAAGCAAAGAATAGTTTCTTAAATACTATTTCACAAACCGACTTGATAGTGGGGGCGCGTTCAGGGTCAATTAACCTTTTGTTATACAGCGTATTCAGAATAGGTAATGCAACGAACAATATTTCCTATAACACTTACGAAAGAATCATCGATGACCCGCGTGTGAAATGGGCAATACCACTTTCTCTAGGCGACTCACATAAAGGCTTTAGAGTGCTAGGTACTAATCAGAACTACTTTGATTTTTATCGTTATGCCGACAATCAAACTTTGGCTTTGTCAGAAGGCTCAGTTTTTGATGATTTGTACGACGCAGTTATTGGTTTTGAAGTGGCTAAAAAACTCGGCTACAAACTTGGGCAGTCCATTGTTTTAGCACATGGCACTATTTCAACTGACTTTGCAGAGCATAAAGACAAGCCCTTTAAAGTAGTCGGTATTCTTGCACCTACAGGCACACCCGTTGATAGAAGCGTGCATGTTTCCTTAGAAGCAATTGAGGCCATTCATATTGATTGGCGTTCTGGTGTACAGTCTCAATTAAAAATTGATGCAGATACGGCGCGTAACTTTGGATTAAAGCCAAAAAATATTACAGCCGTTATATTAGGTTTAAATAAACGTATTCAAACCTTCACCGTGCAAAGAAATATAAATGACTATGAAGGTGAAGCTCTACAGGCAATTATACCCGGCGTAACTTTGGCTGAACTTTGGCGTGCAATAGGGCACTTTGAAAGCATTCTTTTAATTGTCTCCTTTCTTGTTTTACTGGCTGGTTTGTTTGGTATGCTCATTATGTTGATTTCTACATTGAATGAACGTAGACGAGAAATGGCTGTATTACGCGCCATTGGTATTCATGCCTACCAAGTTGTTTTATTGTTTGTCTTAGAAGCTGTTTTAATAATATTCTTAGGCTGCTTGTTAGCGATAGTATTCTTATTTGTATTATTACAAATAGCACAACCTTTATTATTAGAACTTTATGGTTTTAACTTAGTCCTACAAGGGCTTGATTCTGAACAATGCATATTGCTTGCCTCTGTTTTATTACTAGGCTCTTTGTTTAGTTTGATACCTGGCTTTATTGCCTATAAACGTTCATTGCAAGATGGATTAATGGTTAAATTATGAAAAAAAGCGTTTTTATTTTATTAGGTCTTGCGGTGATTTTGGCCGTTGGCTGTGATGACTCGTCAGGCTTTTCTGATAAGCCTGTACAAGCGGAACAACAAAAAGACTTTGCTTCAGATGAGAATATTGGCAGAACAGTTGAGATGTTCGAACGTGCACTAAGTCCTGAAGAAGAGGAACGCATAAATAAAGAAAAAGACTTAAAGTCAAAAGCTATCCGTAAAGACTATCAAGATCTCATATGGGAAGATTTAATTGCACCAGGTTATGATGCCGATAGCATTATGGAGAAGTATGCACCCTTAATTAATACACTAGAACACGGTAGTGATGATGCTCTGGCTTTGTACCGTAAAATGGAGGCTGAGTTTAGCCAAGCCCCAGCCAATAATAAGCTAGGCGGTAAAGCAGTGAGTATTCCAGGTTTTATTGCGCCTTTAGAACAAAAGAAAGGCATGATAACTGAGTTTTTACTCGTACCTTATTTTGGCGCATGTATACATTTACCACCACCGCCATCAAACCAAACGGTATATGTAAAAATAGCTAAAGGTTATGAAATTAATCTGGATGACTCATATGCACCGGTTTGGGTATCAGGTGACTTAATTATTAATAACACAGCCACTGAAATAGGTAGTGCTAGTTACCAAGTATCTGAAGCCTTGATTTCAGAGTATGTGGAATAGCTTAAATTAAGATTCGCTACTAAGGTTCTCAAAGTCATCGGCGTCCATTTCAGCCGCTTCATTAGCTTCATCACTTTCACCGTTAAACTCTTTTTCAGCTTTTGCTGATGCTGTTCTTGCTGCGCGTCGGTTCGAGCGATCTTCACGTAATTCTTCATTAGCTTTACGTTGCTCGTTTTTGCGTTCGTTGCGTGTAGATTGTGTGGATTGGAATTCAGCTACTTTCGCTTCTCCCCATTCTTTTGCTTCATTCTCAGATGCAAAGCCACCCTGACTTTTAGATATATGAGTTTTAGATTTAGATACTTGACGTACGAGGGCAGTACTCCATGTTGAGCTTGAATCTTGGGTTACTCGATAGGTATATTTTTTGCTCATGTGTGCCTGCTTCTAAATTGGGGGAGGTGATTACTTTGTAATAGCTTACTAGTTGGTAGCTATATCGGCATTTTAACATAGCTATTGATAATTAAGTGTTTAGTACTGTCACTGGCATGCCTATATTTTTTTAAACTAGTAAATATGGCGATATCGTATTGGTTACATCTGTTGCATTTAATGCTTTTTCCCCTCCGATTTTTTCAAATTCTATTGTTAATCTTGTTTATTAGCCCATTTATCTGTTTGTTTGTTTTTTATACAAATTAATATGTATAGTGAAATCATTAAAGATATGGAGTTTAGGATGATTTACGTTATTGAAGATAAAAATGAAGCGGCAAATATTTGGTCCGCTCCTGATATTGATTCAGTATTTAACAAATTAAATTCAAGCCCTGCAGTCAATAACAAGGTTCTTCATGAGCAAGTTATGGCTTTTGAGTTGATTCATGCATTAGGTTGTCTTGATGATGTTGATGCTCGTGCTGAAGGCTATGGCTGGCTGGCTGATATCTATAATCAAAATCCTGACCATGTTCTTTCTAGATCAGACCTAATTAAAAATGGTCTATTTCACATAGCGCCATTAGACAAAAGACGAATTTTAGATAAAGCCTCAAACTCTTATCAAGGTTTAAGTAAGGTTTATTATGATGAACAGTCGCTTTTAAGTGCGATTCAGTCAGGCGAACTTCAAAAATGGTTAAGCCCAGAACAAATCAATGACGTGAAAACGAAATTAATTAGCAAGCACTAAACTATAAATTTTCATATAAAAAAAGCCTGCTATTAAGCAGGCTTTTTTGTTTTCTATATTTCGTCAGTGCTGTACTGACCAGAGATTCGTCGCCTGATATGTGACCACGACATACCCGTTGCTAAAACGAGTGAGGTAACGGCTAGGCCGAACCAAATAAAAATTTTGTTATCAGTGGTTTCAAATACACCCCAGTGAACCAATAACCATATCGCAATGCTAAAGAAGGCAACAGCCAGTATTAGCCCGAAAGCACCGAGTGAATTCCAAGTAGCTCTTAAGTAGATAACCCAACCAATAAGCAAAAGCATGCCAATAGCGGCCTTATAAACCAGAGTTTCATTTACGCCATCACGTAGCCAGTGGTAAAATGAATATTCAGATGGATTAAAGCTTGCGAATACCAGTACTATGGCAAACAGTAAACGCCATACAAACCCAAAAGTATTAAAATCTCGTGATCTAGCCATGATAGCCTCTGTAAAAAAGAAAACGATGCTATCAGAAGTTTAGCTATCTATCTAGTAATATTGATTTCACATTTTATGTAAAGGAGCCGCCAAATGATTGATTATATTGAGTTTCAAGTAACTGATATCCCCCTGGCTAAGTCTTTTTATAAACACCTATTCAACTGGGACTATGTGGACTACGGCACAGAGTATTGTGAATTTATAGATAAAAAGTTAAAAGGTGGTTTCGCTAAAGTAGAGGCAAAATCTAACATTGATATTCAGGCGGGTTTAATTAGCCCTTTAGTTATTTTTGTTACCGATGATTTAGAGGCGATGTACCAAAAAGTAATTGATGCCGACATTGAAATTATTAAAGAAATTTTTAGCTTTCCTGGTGGAAGGCGTTTTGAGTTTTACGACCCATTCGGCCACAGGCTCGGCATATGGTCAACAGTGGGGTTTGAGTGATTCCAACTATCATTAAAGAACGAGATGTTATTAACCCCTGGGTTGATGAATTAGCGATGCCCGATATTTTGAAGCGCGTATATGCTCGCCGAAAAATTGAAGATAAAAAAGATTTAGATAACTCTCTAGCTCAGCTGGCTGATTACTCTCAGTTAAGCAATATCAACGAAGCAGTTCAGTTGATATATCAAGCCATTATTGAGCAAAAGCAAATATTGGTTGTTGGTGATTTTGATGCTGACGGTGCAACCAGCACCGCCGTATTACTACGCGCCTTACACATGTTAGGTCATAGTAAAGTTGATTACTTGGTACCTAACCGTTTTGATTTTGGTTATGGCTTGTCGCCAGAGCTAGTAGAAGTTGCTGCTGAAATGAACGGCATGCAAGCTGGCAGCTTAATTATTACTGTTGATAATGGCATTTCTAGTATTACTGGCGTTGCGGCTGCGCGTAAAGCGGGCTTTGATGTACTAGTTACCGATCACCATTTGCCGGGTGATGTTTTACCGGAAGCTAATGCCATTGTTAATCCAAACTTAAAGGGCGATAAATTTCTCAGCAAATCTATTGCAGGGGTAGGCGTCGCTTTTTATATTATCTTAGCTTTACGTGCTTATATGCGTGAGCAAGATTATTTTGCGAATAGAGAAGTACCTAATTTCGCGACTTTATTAGATCTTGTGGCACTCGGTACAGTGGCTGATGTGGTGTCGCTAGATCATACTAATAGAATTTTAGTAGAGCAGGGCTTACGACGTATTCGTCAAGGTCAAGCTTGCGCCGGCATTGTGGCTTTACTTGCGGTGTCCAAAAAGAATATGCACAGCTTAGTTACTACAGACTTAGGCTTTGCACTTGCACCGCGCTTAAATGCCTCAGGTCGTTTAGAAGATATTTCGGTAGGCATTGAATGCTTACTCACAGATGATGCCTCACACGCCAATAGCCTTGCCGCTACGCTAGATCAAATTAATATAGAGCGCCGTGAGATTCAGCAAACCATGTCTGATGAAGCAATGCTTATTGTAGAAAAGCTACAACAAGACTTAAAAGGCAAAGAATTACCATCCGTTATTGTACTTTACCACCCCGACTGGCACCAAGGGGTTGTGGGTATTGTTGCATCTAAAATTAAGTCGCTACTTAAAAAACCTATTATTGTTATGGCCAAAGTGAACGACGATGAGCTAAAAGGTTCATGTCGCTCAATTCAAGGTGTGAATATTCGCGACGTACTCGAACAAGTAGATAAAACCGATAACACTTTAATTAACAAATACGGTGGCCATGCAATGGCAGCGGGTTTAAGCCTGCACCCAGACCAACTTGAAGGTTTAAAGGCTGGCCTAGGGCAAGCAATGGATGACTTGGGGCTAAGTGACATTAACGATAACGAGCTATACACCGACGGTGCTTTACCCGGCAAAGATATAACCCTAGAAAACGCGCAAAGCTTACGTTTAGCAGGCCCTTGGGGGCAGTCATTCCCTGAGCCTGTTTTTGAAGGGCAGTTTATATTAAAAAAATGGCGAATATTAAAAGACGCCCATTTAAAAATGGAGCTGCTCAGCGAAAATAATCAATATCTTGATGCCATAGCCTTCAACACTGTGCCAGATTGGCTAGATGAACTAAATGGGCAGGAAATTAAAATAAGTCTCGTTTATCGCCTAGATGTTAATGAATTTAGGGGCACTAGTAGCGTACAATTGCTAGTAGAGAATATTAACCGTATATAGAGAGATTGCTGTGCCGCAAAAGAAAGAAGAACGCGTATTATCAACTAACCAAAAAACCTTATCGCTTAACTTAAATAAGAAGCGCTACGGCACCATTGTCGAGATTGGTGCGGGTCAAGAAGTTGCACGCAAGTTTTTTGAAGCCGGTGCGGCAGCAGGTACTATTGCTAAAACGATGTCGGCTTACGACATGGTAGTAAGTGATGATATTTACGGTAAAGCTGGGCGTTATGTAAGCCAAGAACGCGTAGAGCAAATGATCGACAAAGAATACGACCTGGTTGTAAAACGCTTAAATGATGTTCGCGATGCAGAGTCTACATTCTTTTCTTACGCAGCTACCGTTGCGGCAAGAAGTTATAAAGGCGTTGGTGAATGTCACGGCTGGATTGGTTTAAGAATAGAGCTTGAACCTAATGCAGGTTACAGCGACATTATCTTGCATGTACGCATGCTTGAAAAAAGTGCTAAAGCACAGTCAGATTCATTAGGGAATTTGGGTGTTAACTTAATTCATGGCGCGTTCGAGCATTACAAAGAACCTAAAAAAATCATTGAGTGCTTGTTAGATAATATTGGTCAAGACAAAATTGAAGTCGACTTTATTAAATTCTCTGGTGAATTTTTTAACGACGTAGAAAACCGTTTAATGCAACTTCATCTTATTCGCGAATGGTTAACGCGCGCCGTTATCTTTAATGCTGATGGTGATGCAAGCGTTGCGGGCGAAGCTTTATATAAGAAAAGCCCAATGATTGTTCGTGGTTCATTTAAACCGCCAACCAATTTGCATGAAGACATGTTTAATTCTGGTTGGACGCAATTTAGTAAGCATGATGACTTAGCCGAAAAGGGCGCAGTAAAAATTGCTGAAATAACCATGGCTGAATTGGTCTCAAAAGGTTCAGACGACGAAGACTTTATCGCTCGTATAGATTTATTAAACTCTTTGGGTTATCACGTACTGGTTTCAGATTACCTTCGCTTCTTCCGTTTACGTTCTTACTTGCGTCAGTTTACACAATCGCCTATTGGTATTGTATTAAGCGTTTTAGATTTTGATTATCTTCTTGATGAAAAATACTACGACGGCTTAGAAGGCGGCATTTTAGAAGCTATGGGTAAATTGTTCCCTGACAACACTCATGTTTATGTGTACCCAACACAAGCTAAAGATGGCGAAGTTAATTTAGACAATGTAAATGTTGGCGAACAGAATAAATTTATAGTCGACTACTTAGTACACTCGCGCAAGTTGCTCAAAGCTGAAAACGTAGATACTTCTATCGACTTTGAAACAAGCCAAAACATTATCAAAATGATTCAAGCTGGTGACGATGCCTGGAAGTCACTGGTCCCTAAAAAAGTCAGTGCTTTAATTGAAGAAAAATCTTTGTTTCAGTCAAAATAGTCAGACCGAAATATAAACCTAATTAAATAATAAAAAGCCGCATTAAAATTTATTTTGCGCTTAATGAAAAATAACTATGTTAGAAATACAACCACTACTCAATACTATTAAAGACCTACAGTCTCGCAAAGAAGACCTTCGGGGGTATCTTTGACTACGACAATCGTAAAGAGCGCCTAGAAGAAGTTGTACTTGAACTTGAAGATAATGCCGTTTGGGATAACCCAGAAAAAGCACAAGCTTTAGGTAAAGAGCGTTCTTCTTTAGCGAATATAGTAGAAACCATTGATGTACTAACAACGGGCCTTCAAGATGCTCAAGAGTTGTTAGACATGGCAAAAGAAGAAAACGATACCGAAAGTGTTGAAGTTATAGAGGCTGACTTAGCTGGCTACCTTCAGCAAGTTGAGAAACTAGAGTTTCGCAGAATGTTTTCCGGCGAAGCCGACCCTTGTAATGCTTTCTTAGATATTCAGTCAGGCTCAGGCGGTACAGAAGCGCAAGACTGGGCTGAAATGATCTTACGCATGTTCTTACGATGGGGTGAGCGTAAAGGCTTTAAAACCGAGCTCATTGAAGTAACAGCGGGTGACGTTGCAGGTATTAAGGGTGCAACCATAAAATTTGAAGGCGAATACGCCTTTGGTTGGCTACGTACCGAAATTGGTGTGCATCGTTTAGTGCGTAAATCGCCGTTTGACTCAGGCAATCGCCGCCATACATCGTTTGCAGCCGTATTCGTTTCTCCAGAAATTGACGACAGCGTAGAGATAGATATTAACCCAGCAGATTTAAGAGTAGATGTGTACCGAGCCAGCGGAGCAGGTGGCCAGCACGTAAATAAAACCGAATCTGCGGTAAGAATTACTCACCTTCCTACAAATGTCGTTGTACAATCACAAAATGACAGATCGCAGCATAAAAACCGCGACACCTGTATGAAGTTACTACGCGGCAAATTGTATGAGTTAGAAATGCAAAAACGCCGTGAACAATCGCAAGCGGTTGAAGAAACCAAGTCGGATATTGGCTGGGGAAGCCAAATTCGATCTTATGTACTGGATTCATCACGCATTAAAGATTTACGAACAGGCGTAGAAACAGGAAACACGCAAGCCGTACTAGACGGTGATTTAGACCAATTTATCGAAGCCAGCTTAAAATCTGGTTTATAAAATTTACATATTGAGCAAATAACATGACAGACCAAAAAGACGAAAACAAGTTGATAGCCGAACGCCGCAGCAAACTAGATAACTGGCGCGAGCAGGGTAAGGCATTCCCAAATTCATTTAAACGAGAAGACTATACTCAAGATCTTCAAAATGAATTAGGCGAGAATGACAAAGAAGCTTTAGAGAAGCTAGATCGTCAAGCATCT
Organism: uncultured Gammaproteobacteria bacterium; assembly: GCA_964479305.1. Taxonomy (GTDB): domain Bacteria; phylum Pseudomonadota; class Gammaproteobacteria; order HTCC5015; family HTCC5015; genus JAHDBX01. The sequence continues at coordinate 8,634 of CAYZLE010000005.1, forward strand.
GTAGCTGGGCGTATTATGGCTAAGCGTGGTCCGTTTTTAGTATTGCAAGATATGACTGGGCAAATTCAAGCCTACGTAGATAAGAAAGCCTTGCCAGAAGAGCTTGCTGCTCAAATTAAAACTTGGGATATCGGCGATATTATTGGTTGTAGTGGTCCTGTACATAAGTCAGGTAAAGGCGATTTATATGTTTATATGAAAACCGCTGAGCTACTAACAAAGTCACTGCGTCCATTGCCAGAAAAGTATCATGGCTTAACTGACATTGAGCAACGTTACCGTCAACGATATGTTGATTTAATAATGAATGAAGACTCACGTAAAACTTTCCATTTACGTACAGCCATCATTCAATACCTTCGTGAGTTCTTAATTAAGCGTAACTTCGTAGAAGTTGAAACACCAATGATGCACGTCATTCCTGGCGGCGCAACAGCAAGACCTTTCGAAACACATCACAACGCACTCGATATGCCTTTATATATGCGTGTAGCGCCAGAACTTTATTTAAAGCGCCTAGTCGTTGGTGGTATCGAAAATGTTTTTGAAATCAACCGTAACTTCCGTAACGAAGGTTTGTCTACCAGACATAACCCTGAGTTCACCATGGTTGAATTTTACCAAGCTTATGCCGACTATCATGACCTAATGAATTTAACCGAAGACCTATTACGCGGCATCTGCGAAAATATCTTAGGCACAACAACGATTGACTACGGCGAAGACAAGTACGACTTCGGCAAGCCTTTTGATCGTATGACAATTAAAGAATCTATTCTGCACTACAACCCAGACCTAACAGAAGCACAGCTAGATGACGAAAAAGAAGCTCGTAAAATAGCTACTGATTTAGGTATTCCACTTAAAGACGCTTACGGCTTAGGTAAAGTTCAAATAGAAATATTTGAAAAAACCGTAGAAGAAAAGCTAATGAACCCAACATTCATTACTGCTTATCCTGCAGAAGTATCACCTTTAGCACGCCGTAACGACGACGACCCATTCGTAACAGATCGCTTTGAATTCTTTGTAGGTGGCCGTGAGCTAGCAAACGGTTTCTCAGAGCTTAACGATGCCGAAGACCAAGCTGAACGCTTTAAAGCACAAGTTGCTGAAAAAGATGCTGGCGACGATGAAGCGATGCACTTCGATGCCGACTACATTCGCGCATTAGAATACGGCTTGCCACCAACAGCAGGTGAGGGTATTGGTATAGATCGCTTAGTAATGCTCTTTACTAACTCACACACCATTCGCGACGTTATTTTATTCCCGCATATGCGTCCTGAGTAATTCGCTTCCGCTCTATTATGTTTATACTCTAGAGGTAGTTTCTATCTGCCTCTAGTTTCTTTCTTATTTTATTGCACTTCTAACTTTTATCATTGTCTATAGTTATTATTGTTTTAACTATTATGGAGAAAGAGTGTGGATATTGAATTAACTTTGCGCTTTATGATAAAAGTGCTAATTGTTTCGTTCAGCAGTATTAGTATTTCAGCTTGTGCTTCATCTTCATTATCAAAAGGTGCAACAATGAATAGTGAAATAAAACAACCCTTAAGCCTAATACATCGAGGTAAAGGTGAGGGTAAGGACTATGCTTGGGGCAAAGACCATATTTTTGTAAAGTTAAGTAAAGCTGAAACGGGTGGGGCGCTTACCTTAATTCAAGATAATCTTAAAAAAGGTTTTAATCTTGGTTTGCATTTACATCATAAACATACAGAGATTTTCTACATACTTGATGGTGAAGTGGACTTCATAGTTAGTGGACAAGCTATTAAAGCGAAAACTGGTTCAGTTATATATATTCCTGAAGGTACGCCTCATGCGGCATCCTCCTCTACAGGAAGTCAAATGCTCATGTTCTATACTCCGGGTGGCTTTGATGAAATGTTGTCCGAAATTGAAAATGCACCATGGTTTAAACGCTACAACCCTTTTTCTGCTGCAAAACGTAACAAGAAATATGACATGAATAATTTGTCTGGCGATGAAGTATCTTCTTCTATGAAGTCTCGTATGCTGTATTTAGAGCCAGGTGAAGGTAGTAGCTTTGAAGATGCAAATGGAACTCGTGTAATTAAGTTGAATAGCACACAAACCAAAGGGCTAGCTACAGTGCAGGAACAAACTCTTAACCCAGGTGTCGAGTTGGAACTTGAAAATCTAAATAGTGGACAGTTTGATATTCTATATGTTCTACATGGGGAGATGGAGTATGTGGCCAATAACCAGACTGAAGTAGCGAAAACTGGCTCAACCATTTACTTTCCGAGTGGAAAAAAAGCAAAGATAAAAGCTTTAAATGGAGTTAAGTTACTCTCCTTCAGGTTGTTAGAAGACAAGCGTTAAAATGTTTTAGCTTTGTTGTTTGATATTTGTTGTTTGAAAGTCGGTATTTATGTCTAGTGTGCGGAAAATTTATCTCTAGAGCACCCTCCACCTAATAACTCTTAGGCATGAAAATACATTGATCTAATTACCTGATTGTTTTTTAATCAAAACCAGTAAAAATGTTAATTTTTAGCGAGTTTTCCTATAGCAATATTGAATTAATTCCTTTAAGGTAATTATTGAGAGTGGGTAATAAAACTACACAATAATAATTTCCCGTTATCACAATTATTCTTGCCCCGTTATTTAGTTGGGCACATGGAATAACTTTGAGAGTATTTAGCAAAGTGAAGAGGACAATAGACTCTTCATACTACTTTCTAGTTAATAACAAGGTCTGTTTACAAGGAGAGAGGGATATGAAAGGATTTTTTTCAAAAATACATAAAGCGTTTAAACTGTCTAGTAAATCAAAAAAGAAAGCTGCTATGCAAGAAAGCTTTGAAATGAGTTTGCTTTATAGTCTTGATCTAAATGTTGAAGAGTTGCTTGCAGATGAGAAAAAATCTAGCGTTTCAGCTGAAGAAACACGTTCTGATAAATATACAAATTACATCCAAGTCTAATACTTATATCCATTCCTTATTTAAAGCCCGCTTCGCGGGCTTTTTTATTTTTATCTACTTTTCATTCGATTAGCTCGCTATAATGCAACTTTATGTAAAATAATAATGCGATGCAAAATGCTTTCAAGTTTGTACAAACCGACTAATATCGAGTCAGAATCTCTAAACTACAGTTCATTCAAAGCAGAACAGGTAAGGGTGCTGTATTCACATCTACCCACATCTATACTCATCAGTGCACTATTGGGCATAATACTTTTAATCGTGCAGTCAGCTGTAGTTAGTTTCGCGACTATATCTATTTGGAGCAGTGTTCTAGCTGTAGCTCTATTTGCGAGAGTAGTGCTATATATGAAATGGAAGCGTCATTATAAGCCTGCTAATGCTAGTCGCTACTTACTCTATTTCAGGTCAACGGTAGGCCTTATCGGTATTGTTTGGGCTGCAGGAGGAGTACTGTTAACGAGCGACGAAAGTGTTGCTCACACTGTATATGTTTCCTTTGCCTTGGCTGGGCTCTGTGCTGGTGCCTCTTCAACTTTGGCTATTGATCGCGTATCTATGGTTTGCTTCATGCTGCCCATTCAAATTTTTCAAATTGTCTTTCACATTGCAATAGGTGACTCTGTTTCAATAGGTATAGGCGTACTATGGTTTTTATACCTAGTCTTCTTACTAGGTAGTTCACAGCCAATAAGGCTTAGGTTAGAAGAAAGTTATTACCTTCGAGAACAAGCATCCAAAAGTGAAAGCCGTTTGCTTCAAATTTTAGAAAGTAGCCCCATAGCAACAAGTATTTCGTATGCAAACAATGGAGAAGTTGTGTTTGCAAATAATCGTTATAGTGAGTTATTTGGCTTGTCGGCAGATGATGTTATAGGGATGTCACCCGAAAATTACTACACTAAACCAAAAGAATATATCGATGTAATACAAGGCCTGACTAAAGGTGACAACATAGTCAACATTCAAACCGAGATTCGTTCGCCATGTGGACAGTTGCCCAGCAAATGGGTGCTGGCTTCTTACTTTCCAATGGTATATCACGATAAACCCGCTGTCCTTGCGTGGCTATACGATATAACCGAGCGTAAGCTTGTAGAAGATGAAACACAATACAGAGCTAACCACGACATACTTACAGGTCTACCAAACCGAAACTTATACCGCTCACTCTTAAATCAAATGATTACCACTGCAAAACGTGAAAGCAGCATATTAGCAGTGATGTTTCTAGACCTAGATGAATTCAAACCCGTCAACGACCATCACGGCCATAATATTGGAGATCATTTATTAACAGCTGTATCTGAACGTATTACAGCTTGCCTGCGTGAGTCCGACACCGCGGCAAGAATTGGCGGCGATGAATTTGTTATTCTACTGCCAGATGTAAAAACTCAAGAAAATGCCTTAATGGTTGCAGAAAATATTCGCCATGCACTTAGTGAGCCTTTCGAAATAGAAGGTTTAACGCTTAACATCTCCTCAAGTATTGGAATAGCACTTTATCCAAACCATGCAAGCAGCGAATACCAACTAACAGAAGCTGCTGACATCGCCATGTACTATGCAAAGTCCAAAGGAAGAAACAGGGTGCTCGTTTATAAGTCAGATATGAAGCGTAAGCAATAATAAAACACCAATATGTTTTTACTGTAATTAATTTCTTTATGTAGGCATTATCTGACAGCTTATCGCTTAAACCTTACCGTATACAAGATATTGGATGATTATTGCCTAATAGTTGGTTAAAATATATACAAATCATAATGTTTTAGCTAGAGCTAAAAATTCGCCGTTTTAATATTACGTTCGTTCCCAAGCGGATATTGAAATTCTGTTTTGTGGACTGGAGAACAAAAGTTCTTAAATGAATAATTTTCAAAACATAGTTAAATATTTACTTTGTAGCATTATTCTATTTTATGCGACAAAGACTTTAGCGTCTCCAGTATTGGTCTATCATCCAAGTGTACAGATCGATAATATCTCTAAAGAATCTTTAGTTAGAATTTATGCAATGAAACAACGTAATTGGGCAGATGGCTCGCCAGTGGTTGTTTTGATTTTGCCTAAGAAAAATAAAACGCATAAATCGTTTGTAAACAAGTTCTTAAAAATGCATCCGCACCAACTAAATAGGCTATGGAATAGAATAATATTTAGTGGTGTCGGCCTTCCGCCGCAAGAAGTATCTTCAGAAGAAGATATGCTTAAAAAAATAGCGGCAACTCCAGGATCTATTGGATATATAGAAAAAAGTACTCTGCAGACACTTGATGTATATGACAGAGAGGTAAAGTTCAGTGATTAATCAACTTAAAAACCTAGCGCAGATAATATCTTTTATACCTTTACTATTAGTATGGGTGAATTCATCCGCCGAAATTAGCACGCACGGCTTTATCAGTCAGTCACTAATCGTGTCTGATGATATACCTTTTTATGACACCGAGCCTGGTACACACTTTAACTTTAGAGAAGTAGGTTTGAATTCAACTTGGAAAGTAAGCGACAAGCTTCGCTTTACTGGTCAGCTACTTTCACGTAAGGCTGGTGACTTAGATGATGGCAGCCCTAGTCTTGATATTTTATCTCTAGATTATAACTTGGTATCAAAAGATAACTATCGTTCAGGTATCCGTTTGGGCAGACTTCGTAACCACTTCGGTTTATACAATGAAACTCGCGATGTTCCTCATGGCCGAGTAGGGGCGTTTATACCGCAGTCTGTTTATTTTGAAACCTTCCGCGAAGCTGTATTTTTTGTCGATGGCTTAGAGTTCTATCATGATGCCTTTACCTCGGCTGGCGACATATCAATCAACTTTAATGTTGGTAAAACTGACCTTAAAGATAGTACCGTTGAAGCTCAACTTTACCAGCAAGAAATTATTGGTAGCTTTGATGAAATCGACGATAGAAAGAACTTTAGAATAAAGTGGGCGCCGAATTTTGCATCTGGCTTAAGCTTAGCTTATACGAAATACCAAGGTAACTTGACGCTTGGTAATGTTCCGCAATTATCTCAGCAAGAAGCTTTCGCAGTGTTAGGCCAAATCAATGCTGGTCAAGCTTCAGCGGTTAATTACACTACAAGTACTGAGATAGAAGCTGATTTAGACATGTTTTCACTTGAGTACGCTTGGTCCAATTGGGTGGCATCGTTTGAGTATCAAACTATTAGTGCTGATGTAACTGATATAAGTATACTTGGGCTAATTAATGCTCCAGACCAACTTAATGAAACAGAAGCTTATTACACTCAATTAGAATGGATACCTTCTGAAAAATACAGTTTGTTCGCGAGAGCTGATCGTCTATATTACGATAAGAATGATAAGAGTGGTTCAAGATTTGCAGCTCAAAGTGGCAATAATCGCTTTGGCACTTATACCGAATCATTTACTCTTGGCGGGCGCTGGTACTTCAAGCCTGATTTTTCTATAACGGCGCAGTATAGCCGAAGCAAAGGATTTGCTAATGCAGTAGGTTCTACAAATATTGACTACTCATCATTACAAGAGAAATGGAATTTAGGGGTAATTCAACTTTCTTACCACTTCTAGTTTGAACAGGGGCTAAGCATATGTTTATTAGTCTGCGTTGGAAATCAATAATTTTTGTCAGTGCTGTACTCATTTTGCTTACAGCAACTTGGACATGGCAAACCGTTTCAAAACAAATCAAATCATTTAATGAAAATGTAGAGAGCGAGTATCAAAGTAATACAAACTTACTCGATGAATTAGTTGCTGGCGATTTGGTTAATCTGTCACAGTTCTCGCAGCTTATTACAAACAATATTGTTTTACCTCAGTCAAACAAGATCAGTAGTCAGAGCCAAATAGAAAACAAAAGTATCTTAAAAGAAAGCTGGTTGTTTTTTAACGTTAATTTAAACCTAGACTATATCGCGCTCTATGATGATGAAAGCAAACTTATAGAAGAAGTCAGTTCCGACTTAAATACAAAAGACCGATATTTTCGCAACAACCTAAAATCAAAATTAACGCTAGCTATAAAAGATAGTACGCCCGCAGACTATATCTATTGTCGTAGCAATTGTTACCTTATTGTTATAGAACCTTTTATAGATAATAAAGATAAAGCTGGCTTCATTGTTATGGCGCAAAACATGGTAGACCTTGTGCAGCTTTACGCTTCTACATCCAGCTCAGAGTTAGCTATTGTCGTAAAGCATGATGATACTAATAATGCAATAAGGCAGAAACGTCTACTTTCAAATGTTAAAGGTCATGTTTGGGCATTATCAAACTTTAACAATTACTTTCCAGTACTAAGAAACTACACAGAGAAACACAGTGACTTTCTTAACGAAAACTTAGATCTACACAAGCTTGATGGTAACTCATATTTATTTAAACAAATAACATTAAGTACGGCAATAACAGGTATGCCAACACAGTTTGTTTCTGTAGCTAACTATTCTAGACAATATAAAAGCCTCATTAATAATATTTATCGAGGTGTAATAATTAGTTTGCTTATCTTGCTTGTGTCTGAAGGAATACTTTTATTAATCATTAATCGTTTTTTAAAGAAACTACTCAATATAACAAACTCACTATTCTTATTGCCGCAACAAAAATTTGATGAATTCAAAGAGAGAGTTTCGCCTAAAAAGACATTGATTAAAGATGAAATATCAGTGCTCCAAAAAAGTACATTTGATGTGGCGAGTGATTTGCAAGAACTCAACAATGAAGTTGTTTTAAAAAACGACACACTTGAAAAGCAAGTAACAGCCTTGGAAAAATCAAGAGGGTTTTTAAGTAGACTGTTTAACAATTCACAAACTTTTGTTATTACACAAACTCTAGATAACCACTTAGAAACAAGTAATTTAAAGTTTCAACAGATATTTAATAAAGTACCAAAAAACTTCTGCGACATATTAGCTACAAAATCCGAAAAAGATGAATTTTTAAATAAGTCGGCTGCACTTTCTGAAGGACGCTTACAATCTTTCCAGCACCATACTCACATCACAAACAAAAATAATTCACATATCTATATTACCTGGATACATTCTATTGTTGAAAATGAACAAGGTAATAAAATTATCTTATCTACTGGCATGGACCAAACGGTAGAAAAACAAACAGAAAAAGATTTAGCATGGCTGGCTGACCATGACGGCTTGACCGGCATAGGTAACCGACGCTCATTCAATAAACAATTAGAAACCCTGTTTAAGAACGAGTCTAAGGGCGCATTAATTTTTATTGATGTGAATCGTTTTAAACAAATTAACGATATTTACGGCCATAACGTTGGCGATGACGTGCTCATTAATATAGCGAATAAACTTAAAGAAAATATTGGAAAAAATGATTTAATCAGTCGCTTTGCAGGTGATGAATTTACAATTGTTTGCCCAGAAATAAACCGTATAGAGTTATCAGAATACTTAGAAAAAATTACCACAAGCCTAAACACTAACGTTCGATTACGTAATGGTGGTTCAATATCTTATACAGTAAGTGCAGGTGCAGCATTATTTCCTGTGCATGGGGGGGATGCCGAAACATTAATCGTTAATGCCGATTTAGCAATGTACAACGCAAAAGATAAAGGTTTAGGTGGCTGGCATATTTTTGATAGACATGACCCGCGTGCAGCACAGCTTAAAAGTGAGCACGAAACCATGCTCACAATACGAGAAGCCATTAAAGAAGATTCCTTTGAACTGCATTACCAGCCAATTTTTAGTTTTGCAAAGAAAGCAATATCTCATTACGAAGTACTCATTCGAATGAAAGACAGCGCAAGAGAAAAAATATCTCCCAATATATTTATTCCTCTAGCTGAAAAAACAGGTGAAATTCGTATTATCGATAAATGGGTAGTCAATGAAGCTTTAAGTCATCTAAATAAAATTTTACAACTAGATAGTACGGTGGTTTTTACAGTCAACATATCGGCACCAACACTTCAGTCTGACGAATTTAGTGAAACAATACTTAAAGCCCTTGAGCACTATAATATACCGAGTAAATCTTTAATAATAGAGCTTACTGAAACAAGCTATATTGAGAACTTTCAACAAGTTCTTAAAAACCTACGTGAAATTACAGATCACGGAGTACGAGTGGCCTTAGATGATTTTGGTGTTGGCTTCTCTTCTTTTACCTACCTTAAAAAACTGCCGCTAGCTTTCGTAAAACTCGATGGTTCTTACATTAGAGATATTCTAAAAAACAAAAGCGACCAAGTGTTTGTAGAAAGCCTGGCAACAATGATCAAAGCTTTTGGAATGCAAACAATAGCTGAGTTTATAGAAGACCAAGAAACACTAGACCTACTTATCGAACTCGGCGTATCTCACGGGCAGGGCTACCATATAGGCAAACCTAGCCCCTTCGTTGAATATTTTGGTGATATTGAAAAGTAATTTGTTGTTACTACAATTATTGTAGTGTTAAGCTTATTTGGTATAAACTTTAGCCTAGCTAAGATACCTAAAAGAGAATACTCAATATGACTAATTTTATGTGGCCTATCTTTGGGGGCCTACTAATCGGTTTGTCTGCAACACTTCTATTACTATTTATCGGCAGAATTGCCGGCATATGCGGCATTCTTTGGGGCGCTGTTTCAAATAAAGTATCAGCAGAAAACTCATGGCGATGGCTATTTATAGTAGGTATTGTACTGGGCGCATTTTTGTTTCATCAAATTACCGGCGCACCTGTTCCTAAAGCTAACTCTAATTATATGCTCGCAATCATTGCAGGTTTATTAGTAGGTGTCGGCGTGCAAATGGCCAATGGCTGCACAAGTGGCCACGGTGTTTGCGGTTTGGGCCGTTTATCGCTTAGGTCTCTAGTAGCAACATTAACGTTTATGCTAACAGCAGTCATTACCGTTGCCTTATTTAAATTGTTTATAGGGAGCTAGGCATGAATAAACTAAGTAGTTTAATTTGCGGTTTATTATTTGGTGCAGGGCTGGCAGCCTCTGGTATGACTAACCCCAATAAAGTCATTGGCTTTCTAGATATCTTCGGCAACTGGGACCCCGACTTATTATTTGTTATGGGCTCAGCCGTAATAACAACACTTGTCAGTTTTCGTTTCGTGTTAAAACGCAATACCCCCATTTTTGAAAATAGCTTTGCTTTACCTTCTAACAAGCTAATAGATCTTAAACTACTACTTGGCGCGGTCCTATTCGGAATAGGTTGGGGCCTTTATGGTTACTGCCCAGGGCCAGCTCTCGCAGCCATAGCCTACCTACAGCCAGTAAGCTTTGTTTTTATTGCAGCAATGCTTTTGGGGATGTTTGTTGGTAATAAATTAGTTACTAACGGAATCTTCTAAAGCATTGGCTAACAATTCACCCAAATTACGCATATAGCGAATATCAGTTGGGCAGGTATAGCCATGTAATATGTAAAGGTATA
>CAYZLE010000006.1:0-4868 GCA_964479305.1 uncultured Gammaproteobacteria bacterium
CAGTTGATCCAGTTGATCCAGTTGATCCAGTTGTTCCAGTTGACCCAGTTGACACTACTCAAACTTCACTTGGTCTAATTTCAGGCGGCGGTGTTTTCGATAGTACTGGTGAGTTCGGCGCAGTTAATGCGCAGGTTACGGACGCTAATAACCTAGGTTTTGATGGTGCAGGAAATATCAATGCTTACACATCAACGGTCAACAACTTATCTACCAATGGTGACACGACTGTTGCATTTAGCTCAGAAGTAGAAAATGATGGTACTACACCAACTGAAGATATAGCCTTAGAAGGTGCAGGCAGCGATGGTTTAGGTTTAGGTGTTCAGTGGGGTTTTTGGACAGGTGATTCGGTACCCGATGGTAGCTCTAGCGCTAATTACTTGATGACTGCAAATGGAACAGCCGTATTTGAAAATAATGATGCAGTTGCTCAACACTTTATATACTCAAACCAAGTAACATCGACAGATGTTATTGACTCCTTAGCAACAGCACCAACAACAACAGCAACCTTTAATACGAGTATTGGTGGTAATGTTACATTATCTGACCAACCTGGAGCTACAGAGTTTACTTTGTCTGGAGTAGTTACTGATGTCTCTATGACAGTTGATTTTGCCGCTGCAGAAGTTACAGATTTCCAATTAGAAAGTGTAATACAGCGTTCTGAGAATACTGATCTATTTACTGTGACTGTTGATGGTTTTGACCCGGCAACAGCGAGCATTGCTGATAGAACAATCGGTTTGTTAGATGCGAATATTACTGTTGCGCCTGATTTATCAAACTCAAGTTTTGATGACCTTGATGTGGCTTCAGCAGGTGTTGTTAACTTCGACTTTGTTGGCGAAACCAGTGCAGAAGGTGTGATAGGTGCCTTAAGTATCGAAAATGCTGAAGGCGATGGCATTATAAGTGGTACTTTTTTTGCCGCTGATGGTGCTACTCCTGCAAACTAATAAGAGCATTCTCAAAAAAAACAAAAAAGCACTGCCTAGCAGTGCTTTTTTTGTTTTAGCAGATTAAGCTTTGTAAGCTTAAAAGTATAAAGTACAAGCTGGTATGTAATTTTGCTTTTTATCTTGATAGTTCTACATAATACTGAAGAACCTTTGCAAGGTATAACCTACGTAATAAATGGCATATTTCTTACACTGAAAAGAGGCATTATTAAAGCTCAACTGATTTGCCAAAATGCTAAAGTGGTCGTTGATTTTTCTTCGATGAACACAACTTTAATCGCGGTCTATAAAGTAGGCTAAAAACTAACTAAATTTGAAAAGCTTAATATGCCCCTTGTTAAGCAGGAAGGTCTTTCTGGTCTACTTGAATTTAAGTAATTTATAACTTAAGGTTATGTTAATAAACTTATATAACAGTTAATAGGGATTCATTTTGAAAACTATTTATATAGCGCTCTTTATTACTTTTTTTACCTCTCTAGCTTTCTCGCAAACTAATAGAGTAAGCATATTAATTGATAATGCTAAAAGCTTAATTGCGCAAAAAAAATATCAAGAGTCTTATCAGTCACTAAGTAATGCTGAACTAGAATATGGTGGACAGCCTTTATTTGATTACTACCTTGGTTTAAGCGCCTTACAAGCCGGTAAGCCAGCTGAAGCTGTTTTTGCCTTGGAAAGGGCTGTAGAGAGTAATCCTGATTTTTATGAGGCCAGAGCTGAGCTAGGACGAGCTTACTTTGCCATGGGTGAAAATAAAGCGGCTGAAAAAGAATTTGTACTTGTTAAAGAAGATTCAAAAACACCTACGGTTGTTAAGTCAAAGTTAGATCTTTATTTGGCTGAAGTAAACCTTCGTTCAAATGCAGGTTTAAATAATCTAAGTAAGTATGTTAATTTTTCATTAGGCAATGATTCAAACATTAACGCTGCAACCGATGAGTCTCAAGTTATTTTGCCAGGCATAAGCACAACTGTACTAGCGACTCTGCCTGCTAGCAGTCAAGAAACTGAAAGCTCGTACATTAGAGTTAACCCAGGTATAAGCTATAGTAAAAAAATGAAAGAAAACATAAACTTTTTTGCGGGTGCTGACCTTAATTTATTGAAGGCAAATGACGCAGATGATTTTTCAACTAATGTGACTAATCTAAATGCGGGTATTGTGAAGTTGGCTGGTTCTAGTCAATTCCATACTTTGGTGTCTTTTCAAAAATACAAAGTTGACGGTGACGACTTTAGGGATATAACTGGGCTTTCTACTCAATGGATTAAAACCATCGATAATAAAAACAAACTCACCAGCTATATAAAGTTAAGTGATGCAAGTTATGAAAATAGTTTGAATGACGGTTCAATAAATGTTGTTGGGTTTAATTGGCTGAATGCAAGTGAGCAATATATAACTCAGCTAGGCTTTGGTATTGGTGAGGAATCTATTGATGATAGTAGCCAACAAGCTCAAGCTAAAGATTTTTTCTCTGTTAAAGCAGGTATGAAATACTTTTCTGGTAAAAATAACTTGTTCGCTAACTTAACCTTGCAACAAAATAATTTCAAAGCTACAGATCCCCTACAGCTTGCTAAAAGGGATGGCTTGTTTACAGCTTTAAATGTCGGCTATGACATGCAATTAAGGCCGACGTTAAAATTCACACCTAAGCTTTCTATAAATAAGAATTCTACAAAGAATGACTTGGTCTTATATGACTATGATAGAAATGTTTTAGATTTTAATTTGAAGTATATTTTTTAAGGACTTGCTATGAGTATTAAGTATTTAATAATTACTGTTTTTTTATTTTCATTTAGCCAAGCTTATTCAGCAAGTGAGTATGCAGGTAGAGTTGTTTTTTCATCGGGTTTGAATGTAGTGACTAACAAAGCTGGTAAGTCAAAAATTGTTAGGCGTGGTGATTTTGTTAAGAGCGGTGATAAGTTAAAAACCTCTACAGGCCGTATGCAAGTTCGCTTTACCGACCAAGGCTTTGTATCTATTAAGCCGCGTTCAGAGTTAGTTGTTCAAAAGTACAAGTTTAGTGGTAAACAAGACGGTAGTGAAAACGCTATTTTTAGTCTCTTGAAAGGTTCTATACGTGCTGTTTCAGGTTTTATCGGTAGAAAAAATAAAAAAGCCTACCAATACAGAACGCCAGTAGCCACGATTGGTATCCGAGGTACTGCATTTAGTCTTAATTATTGCCAAGCTGATTGCTTTGACTCATCTGGCTCTACAGTCTCAGATGGTTTATATGTTAATAATGGTGAAGGCCAAGTTATTGTCAATTCTCAGGCTGGCTCAATAAGTTTAGTAAGAGGGCAATATGGTTATGTGGCAAGTGCTCAAGATGCACCCATAGAAATTCGTGAAAGCCCAGACTTTAGCGAAATTGTGGCTGTTGATACAAATGAAGTTAATGAAGATGATATTGTAAGGGGCGCAGGGGACCTTAGTGAGGAGGGTATAGAAGCTTATGCTCTAGGCTTAAATGATGGTGTCCAGGCTGTTGATCCAGTAGACCCGGTTGATCCGCCAGTCGAGCCAATTACTTATGGCGCACTATCGGTTAATCGCTATAGGGCGAACAGTGGTTTAGTAAATGATAATGATAGCCGCTTTGAGCCTATTCTTTACAGGTATGAAGATAAGGAGCTTGTACGCCCAAATGATATAACAGACCTTTCTGGTACAAGTGAAATTACTTTCGAAAATGTCGCGGGTATTGACAGAGTTACAGATTTTACACAAAGCTATACATTTACTGACAGTATTGACCCTTTTACCCTTGAGGAAAACTTCTCTACCACTGATCAAGCCACAGGGCAGTTCGGCGCTAATGCCACTGGTGATATTGTTTGGGGTACATGGCAAACAGCTTGGGACTATTCTTTTGTAACGACTGACTCTACTACAGGTCTTGAGGGCGATGGTACCTTACGGTCAAATGCTTCTACTGACTACGTATATCAGTATATTTATGCGGATAGTGATTTGTTAACGTCATTTGATGGTACAGCTTACCTTGATAATGCAGGTACAGCTCTTAGCACCGTCGTTGAATATGGTTCGTTAACGAACAATGTGCTAGGTGGACAAGTGGCTTATATTGACCCGAATGTTACAACTGGCGTAGAAGGAGAGATTGCTGTCTTTGGAGAACAACAAGTCGCCTTAGAAGTTGATTTTGCTAATGGCTCCGTGACCGAGTTTGAAGCATCAGGTTCCTTCGGGAACGCTGCTTTGCAACCAGCTCTTGAAACGTATAGGCTGACCTTGCGAGATACAGGGGAAGTACAATCAATATTTGAGAGTATAGACTTGGATGCTGTATGTACAGGTACTGTGTGTAACGGACAAAACTTCATGGTAGAGGATGCAAGTGCGACCGTAGATTTTTTAGGTGACCAAGCTCAAGGTGGCGCTTTTGGTTCTTATGGTTTTATTATTGATGCTAACCCAGGCGGTTTAAACGCTGAAGAGCACCTTGTTACGGCTACATATTTACTTGGTCAAAGTACTAATCCAGTCGGCTTTACACCGCCTAGAGAGTTACTCGTTGCTGCATCGGGTAATTTAACCGCTGGCGGTATAGGTACTTATGGTACGCGTATTCAAAATTATAATACCTTTACAACTATTGATGCTGTGTCTGGTAATAATGGTATCGACTTTATTACTTCGGCGCCCACTGATGCTAATACAAGCCTAGACTTTAACCCTTTTCAGACAGCAGATGGTAATACTGGTTCGAATATAGATAACTTTTTGTATGATGAAAATCTAAGAGTGGGTTGGGGGTATTGGGGTGGTCCGTCATTCTCAACTAGCTATGTATTAGATGAAACTTCTGCTGGGGGAGTTACTTCAGCAGTGTTTGTAAATACAGCAGCACAACAGCATGG
>CAYZLE010000006.1:4968-18217 GCA_964479305.1 uncultured Gammaproteobacteria bacterium
TAGGTGCGACTACGCCACCTGTTGTTGCGACGGCTCCGCCTCTAGCACCTTAGTCGGCCTCGTAATTATGTGTTAATTCTGTATGTGGGTTTATATCATTTAACGCACATACAGTATTATCGTCATAGTAAGCAACGTTAGGCTCTGTGCTGTGATTGATAAATTTCAAATCACAAATAACTTCGGCGCACTCAGACATGTCATCAGACCAAATTATATAAGGCCCATCGAGCTCGTGTTCTTGCGGCTTCTGGGTTTCGAGAGTGCCTAAACAAGTGCCTTTTTTTATAAAAGCTAAGGCAAATAAACCTTTGCCATGAATAAGGCTATTGGAAACGTAGAATAGTTTATTAGAAGGCCGTGCTAGTTCTTGTTTAAGCACAAAAATTTATTCTTTAAGCTTAATGTTTATTTTGCCATTCTCGACACTTATAAATTCAACGCCGTCAGCAAAGCTTTTCATTAGACCGTCATTATTACCAAACTTTTCGATTAGATCGACATTCTTTAAATCGCCTAACCATGCATTTGGAATAGGTACGCCCATTGCACTGACGCCTTTTATTACAATTTTAGGCTGTTGGTTTAGGTAGGCTATTTCAACACCCGCATTAAGCTTAACCGTTTTGCCGCCCATGATTGGAAAGTCTTCTTCTAATGGTACTAGGTATTTCACACTAATAAGATCTTTGCTTAAATCAATAGCTAGCTTGTCGGCTAAGTCGGTATTTTTAGCGAGTAGAGCATTAATTTCTTTTTCACTAAAGTTAACTTCACGTTTAGCATTTTTTTCACTATAGGCTTCTGGTTCGAGTGCTTGACCTGTTTGGCCTGGACCGTTTGAATTTGTTAAGTCGGCATCAATACCAAGAACACTTAGTTTTTCTTCTAAAACAATTTCTTCCTTTGCATTTAACCTTACTGGGCTAAATTGTTTTGGGAATAAGTAAAATTTAAAAATGAGCCAGCCACCAATAATAAGAGCTAATACTATTGCTAGGAATATGCTCGTGTTACGCCAGAATTTACTCTTGTTAGTGTTCTCTATAGTTTCTTGATTCATGGTTTTCTCATTTGTAGTTTTATTGAATATAGCGATAAGTTGTGGCATTGTCATGCGAAAGTTTGTAAATAATACTTTCTTAGCGATAACACCAGTGTTTATTAGGTTGAAGCGCTAGAAACTCTTCTGCTTTTTCGCCGTGTAACATGGCTAAGGTTGATAGTATTCCTGCATCGGTGCAGCTTGAGGCGTGTACGCTAACGGCTTGAGGTGGGTTTAAAATCGGCCATGCGGTTTTAGGGTTTAATATGTGGCCATAAATTTTGTTATTTAATTTTATGTTTCTTTTCATCACTCCGCTGGTGGCAATGGCGCCTTGGTATAGGTCAACCATTTGAATAGCTTCACTGCTATTCTGCGGGTTCTCTAAACCCACAGACCAAGGCTTATCATCTATAGGTTTGTTGGCGAATAGGTCGCCGCCAAAATTTATTAGAAAAGGTGAGTTTGTTTGCTGTGCAACTTTTTGTGTGCACATGTCTACGGCATATTCTTTACCAATACCGCCTAGGTCAATTTCCATTTCGGGTAAGAGTTTGATTGAATTGTCTCTGAAGATAATTTTATTGAAGCCAATGTTTTTTAAAGCCTGTGCAATTTCTGATTCGCTAGGTATTCGAATATCTTTTGATTTGAAATCCCATATCGTTCGCAAGCTACCAGATGTAATATCAAATAGGCCTTCACTTAATTCGTAGCATTGTTTTGCAAAGTCGATGAGGCGTTTGGTTTCAGTATCGATAGTAAGCCATTGCCCATTGCTAGCATTGAGTTTAGAAATGATATTGCCATCTATATATCGGCTGTATTTATCTTCTATTCTCCAGGCCTCTGTAGAGACAATAGTGCCAAGTGATTTTGCTAGTTCATGGTCTTCCGTTGCGATAATAAATTCACATGGGCTACCCATTGCAAAAAACGTACAACTGTAAAGCTTTTTTCTATCATATTTAAATTGTAAATTTCTGTTTTTCACGGAGTAGGTGTTTTAAAAGTTAATAGATTTATTTTTGAATTTTAGTGTAATAAGTATGTCTTATAACTAAGTTTGTATATCTCAGCATCTGCTGTATAATTAATCAACAAAAGTTTTAAGGGAAAGAGCTTAATATGAAGTATATAGTGTTATTGATATCAGTTTTTAGCTTGTTGTCAGCATGTACTTCTGATGCGCCTTCAACGGACTCTGGTAGTAGTTTCTCTCCTTCTGGTGCTGCCTCAGCACTAACTCAAGCCGAATTCTCAGCATTAAGTCCATTGCAGCAGTACGAAGTTGCAAATAAGTTGTTAAGCACTATGCAGCGCGGCATCTCTTTTGATGACTTCTTCGATTTATCCCAAGGTACAGATAACCTTGTGGTTGCAAATACTAACTTTATCAACGACCTTCAATCTCAATTACGCCAACCTTTAAGTACTTCTACCATATCTAATATTGAAAATGAGTTGGTAGGACCATTGAATGAGAATGGTCGTAATACGGGTAAGTACTCATTTTTTAGAGAGCAGGATACGAGCACATTAAAGACACTGGCTTATATTAGAGAGTATCCAATCAGCCGTGATATGTTTTCTCATTGGGCCGCTCATTTTTTAGCTAACACCATAATGTTTTCTCCAGCTTTAGAAATGGATAGCACCGACTTTAATGATATTACTTTTGTGCTGGGTTCTTTGCAGCAAAAAATACTAACGGGTACAAGTGTTCGTGCGATTGTGGGTTCCCACTTAGGCACTCAAAGTCGTTGGCGTGTTTCGCGTTCTGCTGAAAACCATGCTTTAGAAGCTTTAGAACTTTACTTAGGTATATTTGCTGACACTCCAGAAGCTCAACTAGATATAGAGAAGGGTGGCCAAGCTTGCCAAAACCTATATTTAACAAATGCTAATAATGGTTACCGCTTGGCAGAAACAGGCTCTGATAATGATGAGCAGCTGACCATCTTGGAAAACTATATTGTTATCGACTGTAATGATTTTTATGCAGCCATTGCTCAGCATCCTGCATTAATTAGTCGAGTAACTTCTGTAATCGTCAATTATATTATGAATGGACGACCTGGAACAGTACGTACGGCTGTTATTGATTCTATTGTGAATAGTGGTGCAACTACTTTTGAAGATATATTTAAGGGCGTTATATTTTCGAAAGAATATTTGTTAAATACTGAGCGTCCAATTTCTTATGAAGATAATATGCTGGCAATGATGCATAGATTGAAAGCTAGGCCAGTAAGTGGTCAAATTTCACGTTCTTTCTTCGATAACTTTGCAGGTAAAGGTTTCTTGACGGATAGAAGTATTAATATTGGCAAGACTGCTTGGAGCAGTTCAGAATATAAAATTGGTCGACCACAAAATGTACCTATGGATGGCTTAAGTTTTGCGGGTCACCATAAAGCTCTTAGAGAAGGTTTGTTTGGCTCATCTTCTGCTTATATGGGAGGCTTTAGGCGTGAAAATGGAGTTGAGGTAAATCATGTGGGACTTGCTTTAGAGGCTTATGATAGTAGCGATGAGGACACTCTATTAAACAATACTCGTGTTAGACCTTTAGTTTCTGATTTAGCTATCGATGACTATTTAGATTATTTGTTTATTTCGGCCTTAGCAAGAAAGGCGACGCCAGTTGAAAAATCATCTTTAATTGCTTTCTTTGAAGCGCCTGAAGCTCCAGATAGTGATTTTTCATGGCTGCGAGAAGATAATGGCCTCTTAAAGCCGCGCGATACTTTTCGTTATCGTTTAGTGACTGAGGCTACCTTTGATTATATTTCGCGTTTAGACGATTTTTACTTTATAAAAGTGGTGCAGTAATGGCTGGCAATATTAATAGAAGAAATTTTTTAAAAGCGCTTACAGGTGCTTCGGCAGCGCCTTATATTACTTCTGGCGGTATTTTGTTGAATGCGGCGCCAGGAATTTTGCACGCTGCACCAGTTGATTATGCTGCTGCAGCTTATCAAAAACCTGCGGGTGTAATGCCTCAGGTGATCAATATATTTTTATATGGTGGCGCTTCAGAGCTTGCAGGTAATTTAAGTAATATAAGGGATATTGAAACAAACTCGCAAAATTCTTATAGGCAGGAATTTAGAAATAATAACTTTTTAGATTTTGATAGCGAACAAAATGGTCAAGTTACACCAAACCGTTTTTGGTCTAATGCGGGTGGTGCTGAAATGGAAGCGATGCTTGCAGCTGACCAAATGTCGGTTTATAGAACGATGACTAAAGTTAAATCTACTACGCGTTCTCACCGTGAAAGTTTATTTTTGTCTCATAAAGGTACGCTTGATATTGATGGTACACCGGGTATTGGTACACGTTTGGCCGCTTTGTTATTTGCAAATAAGTCTGAGGTGGATACAGTGCCACTAGCTGACGGTAAGTTAGTCAGTGAATTTCAAGCAGGGGCGGGTGTTTCTGGCTTAGAAGCTATGCCTTTACCTTTTGTTAGTTTCGAAGGTGAAACTAATACGTTTTCTCCAGACTTAGATTTGAATCCTAGCTTGCCTTTAGGTTTGCGCGGGCTGTCATTAAATGAAAGTTTTGATAATCAATATAACCGTAATGATATTATTTGCTGCGGTATTAATGACAACTCCAGTCCTGAGCAAATACAGGCTTATGAAAACCTAAGGACAAATTCTTCAAATGTGTTTTCAAATTTACTTGGTCAGGCGCAGACTTTACCGAATTACACTTCACGTTTTGGTTTGGCTAATGATGGTTTTAAAACACGCCAGACAATGGACGCTTTAATTGGTGAATTAGAAGTTGCACGCGATGTTGAATTGCCTGCGGGTGTTGAATACCCCGATAATAACTTTGGTAACCGCGTTAAAGCGGCCGTTACTTTAGCTTTGCATAACCCGAGCAGTCTATATATTACTGTCGGGGATGGTTTAGGTGGATGGGACGACCATAATAATGGTGTAGAACGTTACGCGGGTCGTATGCAAAATGTTATGCGAACAATGCAAGCTGCTATGGCGCATATTAGTGGTTTTACTGACCAGACAATTAATGGTTTAAATCGAACAACAACAGATAACATTGTTGTAAACATGTTCGGTGACTTTGGGCGTTTGGTTAACTTGAATGACTCTAATGGCTGGGACCATGCGAATACGCAAAACCTTTATACTTTTGGTGGTAGCGATGTTCGTTCTGCTGGTGCGGCTGCCATGGGTAAAGTTGTTGGTTTAACTCGTCGTGAAGGTACAACTAAAACTAACAACCAGTTTACTTCGCCTACTGAATCATCATATCAATTTGAGCCAATGGCCGTTGCTGCAAGTGTTTATTCTTATTTTGGTGCGACAAATACATTGCCTTTAACTGAAAGCCCCGAAAGCGGTTTTGCAGGTGAGCAACCAATTGATGAGACACAAGCTGCTGTTCAGCAAAACGATTACACTGAAACTTAGTTTGGGATCGAAATTTTCTCGCAAAAAAGCCGCTTATTTAAGCGGCTTTTTTGTGGATATTTAAAACTATTGAATTTGGATTTACTCAAACTTTAAAGAGTAGCCAATATCAAGATTTAAAGCTTTGTTTTCATCAAAAAACGCATCGTCTATTGTTTGGTAAAAATAGCTTAATCTCATTGTTAGTCTCGCATCGTTTTTCAATAACATGCCGTACTTAAAGCCTAAGGTTAATGAGCTTAAAGAACCTAGTCTACTATCAGCGCTAATAAATTCTGGTGTGGCTTCGGCTTGTTGTAAAGCTCCTTTGTAAAAAGAGGCTTCTGATTGTGTGTAAAAGCGAACTTGTCTTTCTAGATAGTTGCCATTAAATTTATTGAAGCGGTGCTTGTAGTCAAAAGTTAAAGAGCTAACATCCCAGTCATCAGAATAAAGTCTTGCGCCTAATGTAAGGTTATTATTTTTACGAGTTTGGTGTTTAACTTTCCAGGATACAGAAAGTCTATTTCGTTCTTCAGGTCGGCTTTCAAAAAATGCTGTTGTACTGGTAGCGTTGTTGTTAAGACGACTATAGCGTTTGTAAGGGTCAGTTAAGTATCCTTCGCTATGAGAAAGAGAGTAGTTTACTTGGCTAACAGTTTTAGCATTAATAACCTTGGTAAAGCCTAGAAGAAAGTCATAAGTGTTCTTGTTGCCTTCACTTAAAGATATGTTGTTGTTTGTTGCTGAGTGGGGTCTCGGTGTACCGCCGCCTGCGCCAGTTATTGTGTCGTAAGATGCGCCAGCACCTAATGTTAATGTTTTAGTTTTGTCGGCATTATCTTTTATATACGAGTAACTTGCTCCGATGGCATTGTAGTCACTTTCTACAGAAATATAAGCATTGTAATTATTGCGTCTTAGGCGACTTTTCGTATTTTCCCAGTTGCCATCAAACTCTAGGCGAGTGTCATCAAAATTAATTAAACCAGCAGTTGAGCTGCTAGTGCTTGAGGAGCCGCCTGACGCGCCGGAAAAAACAGCGCCATTTTCTGTTGGTGTCTCACCTGTTGGTGTAGCACCAGACATCGAGTCAACCGCTAAGCGAAACGAAACTTTATCTTCGTCACTTAAACGACCATCAACAGTCGTCGTTAAAGTGTTTACTTTAATTCTGTCTTCTTCGCTATACCGTAAATAGCCAAAGTCTACATTCCAGTCGTTTTCATAAACGGACTGAGCATCTGCAGCTGGTGCTAATAAGCTGCTACTTGCTGCTGCGAGTAGTGGTGATATTTTTTTAATTGCAGCCACAGCCACCTCCGCCAATTCCAGAGCCGCCGGTTGAGGCTTCTTTACTAAAGTAAGTATGGCTATCAAAATAGCTTTCGACAGGGCTACCATTAAGTTGCATCGAATCTTTGGCAAGTATATTCTTTTGCCAAGGTTTAACATCTGATATACGACGCATATCATCAATTGTAGAACAACCAGTCACAACGACTAAGGTCAGACTAAGGCCACAAATTTTTATCATATTTAGAGCATTCATGCTGTTTACCTATAATTTTTACTAAGCAAATTTAGCGCTGGCTAAGTTGGGCTTTTATTTTGGCTTCTGTTGCATCTTTGTCTTTATGCTTAAAGCCTTGTTTGGTATATGTAATTTGACCTTTCTTATCGATTAAATAGGCCGTAGGCATTACTTTTACATCAAACTCTGATGCTACCTTGCCATCAGGGTGGTAAGACACTATGAAGTTTGCAGGGTGTTTCTGTAAGAATTTTTTAGCTTCTGCTTTATTGTCATCAAGATTAACAGCAATTATAACAAGGCCGTTTTTCTTATAGCGAGCCTGCATGTCATTCATCCAAGGAAATGAGTCTCTGCATGGAATGCACCATGAGGCCCAAAAATCTACGTAGACGTCTCGGCCTTTATAGGCAGAGAGATTAATTGTTTTACCAGACTTGCTTACGCCGACAGCAAAGTTTGGTGCCGTTTGTGCTTGGGCGGCTAAGCTAGTAAAAAGAATGATAAAAAGTAGAGTTATCTTTTTCATTGAATGCCTGAATCCTTATCAGTAATTTTGATGTCTAAGTGTTACACAAATATTGTACTGAATGTATGAATTTCAATCAATTTATTTTCAATAAGGCTAAAGCGGGCTTAATTTTAGTATTTGCCTCTAATTTGCCTTCAGATGGCCTCTAAGCAATTTTGTGGAACCTTTTTGTTGTTAAAGGTGTTAGAATTGCGTGCATAAGTAGTTTTTAAAAAATAACAAAGCAGAACCCTATACATGTCTGAAAATTCGAGTGCGATCCTTCCCGTAAAAATTGAAGATGAGATGCGTCAATCTTATCTAGATTATGCAATGAGTGTAATCGTCGGCAGGGCATTGCCAGATGTTCGTGACGGTTTAAAACCAGTACACAGACGTGTTTTATATGCCATGAATGTACTGGGTAATGACTACAATAAACCTTACAAAAAATCAGCCCGTGTTGTTGGTGACGTTATTGGTAAGTACCACCCGCATGGTGATACAGCCGTATACGACACGATGGTTCGTATGGCTCAACCATTTTCAATGCGCTATATGCTTATTGACGGCCAAGGTAACTTTGGTTCTGTTGATGGCGATTCGCCAGCTGCTATGCGTTACACCGAAGTACGCATGGACAAATTGTCTCATGAGATTCTAGCTGACTTAGATAAAGAAACTGTCGACTTCGTAGAAAACTATGATGGTTCAGAAACTGAGCCAACAGTAATGCCGACACGTGTACCGGCATTATTAGTAAATGGTTCTTCAGGTATTGCCGTGGGTATGGCGACAAATATTCCGCCGCATAATTTATCTGAAGTTATTAATGCTTCTATTGCATTAATCGATAACCCTGAAATTGAAGTCTCAGAATTGCTTCAACACATTCCTGGTCCAGATTTCCCTACAGCAGGCATCATTAATGGTGCAGCTGGTATTAGACAAGCATATCGTACAGGCCGTGGCCGTGTACAAATGCGTGCTCGTACAGAAGTTGAAACAAAAGATAACGGCAAAAGTAGCATTATTGTTACCGAGCTACCTTATCAAGTTAACAAGGCGCGTTTACTAGAAAAAATTGCCGAGTTAGTTAAAGACAAGAAAATTGAAGGTATTACTGAACTACGTGACGAGTCTGATAAAGACGGTATGCGGATGGTTATTGAGCTGCGTAAAGGTGAAGTGCCAGAAATTGTGCTGAATAACCTGTATCAACAAACAGCTATGCAGTCAGTTTTCGGTATGAACATGGTTGCGCTTGTAGACAAGCAGCCAAAACTATTAAACCTGAAACAAATTTTAGAAGCCTTTGTTCGTCACCGTCGCGAAGTAGTAACGCGTAGAACCGTATTTGAATTACGCAAGGCGCGTGGTCGTGCTCATATATTAGAAGGCTTAGCTGTAGCGCTAGCCAATATTGATGAAGTGATTGCCTTAATTAAGGCATCTACTAATGCTGCTGAAGCTAAAGCCGCCTTAGTGGGTAAAACTTGGCTTTCTGGTGTGGTTAAAGACATGCTGGAGCGTGCAGGTTCATCAGCGTCACGTCCAGATGGTTTAGGTACAGATGTAGGTTTGTTGGATAATGGTTCTTACCAACTAACAGAAGTTCAAGCGCAAGCTATTTTAGAATTAAAACTGCACCGCTTAACAGGTTTAGAGCAAGACAAGATTGTAAATGAGTACAGTGAGATTCTCGGTAAGATTGAAGACCTGCTTGATATTCTAGAAAATCCTGAGCGTTTACTAACTGTTATTCGCGATGAGCTGCATACTATCGTTGAAGAATACGGTGATGACCGTCGTACAGAAATTCAGGTAAACCAAGAAGACCTTACGGTTGAAGACTTAATCTCTGAAGAGCAGGTTGTAGTGACCTTGTCTCATGCAGGTTACGCTAAAGCACAGCCACTATCAGATTACCGAACGCAAAGACGTGGTGGTCGTGGTAAAGCGGCTACAGCAATGAAAGATGAAGATTTCATTGAAAAGCTCTTTACAGCAAGTACTCACGACACCTTACTTTGCTTCTCAAGCCTAGGTAAGTTGTACTGGAAAAAAGTTTACGAGCTACCTATTGCAGGTCGATCTGCACGTGGTAAGCCAATTGTGAATTTATTGCCTCTAGAAGAGGGTGAGCGTATCAACGCTGTACTTTCTATCAAAGAGTATGAAGAAGACCGCTTTATATTTATGGCAACAAGTAACGGTACAGTTAAACGTACACCGCTTACTGACTTCTCTCGCCCAAGAGCTAATGGTATTAAAGCTATTGATATCCGCGAGGGTGATGACTTAGTTGATGTGGCATTAACCGACGGTGAATGCGATGCAATGTTGTTCTCAACATCAGGTAAAGCTATTCGCTTTAACGAAAGTGCAGTGCGTCCAATGGGTCGTACAGCGGCTGGTGTTCGTGGTATTAAATTGCCAGAAGAGCATAAGTTAATGGCACTAATCATCGTTAATGATGGTCACATATTAACTGCAACTGAAAATGGCTACGGTAAACGTACGCCTGTTGACCAATACCCAGTTCAAGGTCGTGGTGGTCAAGGTGTTGTATCTATTCAAACATCAGATCGAAACGGTAATGTTGTGGGTGCTGTTCAAGTTGATGAAGAAGATGAAATTATGTTGATCTCAAACGGTGGTGTACTTGTACGCTCACCAGTAGCAGATGTATCAACAACAGGTAGAAGTGCTCAAGGTGTAAGACTGATTCGTTTAGGCGATGATGAACTACTAGTAGAAATTGAGCGTATTGAAAATATTAATGGTGACGACGATAACTCTGATGAAGGTTTAGAAGATGATTCGGCTGTTACTGAAGAATAATTAATTACAGATTTGGAGCTATATCCTAATGTCACGAATATTTAACTTTAGTGCTGGTCCTGCAGTTTTACCAGAAAGTGTTTTAAAACAAGCTCAAGCAGAAATGCTCGACTTTAAAGGGGCTGGTTCTTCAATTATGGAGATGAGTCACCGCAGCAAAGAGTTTGTTACTGTTGCAGCAGAGGCTGAGGCAGATCTGCGTGAACTAATGGCTATTCCTGATAACTATAAAGTTCTATTTATGCAAGGCGGCGCTACAGGTCAGTTTGGTTTTATTCCAATGAACTTACTGCGCGGCAAAAGCAAAATTGACTATGTTCATACAGGTGCCTGGGCAAAGAAAGCCATTGCAGAAGCTAAGAAATATTCAGATGTAAATATTGCAGCAAGCTCTGAAGATAAAAACTTTAGTTACATTCCTGAGTTTTCAGACTGGAACTTAAGCGACGATGCAGCTTATGTGCACATCACGCAAAATGAAACGATTGGTGGTTTAGAGTTTCATGATTTGCCTGAAACAAATGGCGTGCCTATTGTTAGTGATTTTTCTTCTACATTACTTTCACGCCCAATAGACGTAACTAAATACGGTTTAATTTATGCTGGCGCACAAAAAAATGTGGGCCCAGCTGGCTTAACAATCGTAATTGTTCGTGATGACTTAATTGGTGAAGTATTACCAATTACGCCAAGTGTTTTCGATTACGCAAAACAAGCAGGTAGCGACTCAATGTTAAATACGCCACCAGCATATTCAATTTACATTGCTGGCTTAGTATTTAAGTGGCTAAAAGACCTAGGTGGTTTAAAAGCCATTGCAGAAATTAATGAACGTAAAGCGAAAAAACTTTATGCCGCTATTGACGACTCAAGCTTTTACTCTAACCCAGTTGCAGTTAAAGATCGCTCTTGGATGAACGTACCTTTTGTTCTAGCAAATAGCGACTTAGACAAAACCTTCTTGGAAGAATCAACAGCAGCAGGTTTACACACATTAAAAGGTCACCGTTCAGTAGGTGGCATGCGCGCAAGTATTTATAATGCAATGCCTGAAGAGGGCGTAGATAAGCTTATAGCTTTCATGCAAGATTTTGCGCAACGTAATTCTTAATTAAACGATAGACGAGTTCTTAAAATGAAAAAAGTGTTAGTGTTAAATAACATCTCAGCAAAAGGCTTAAGCCGTTTGCCAAATGATCAATACACAATTAGCGAAGATGAAACTAAGCCTGATGCAATCATGCTACGTTCATTCAAAATGCACGATATGGAAGTTCCAGAAAGCTTACTAGCTATTGGTAGAGCGGGTGCGGGTGTTAATAATATCCCAGTTGATAAAATGACTGAAAAAGGCATTTGTGTATTTAATGCGCCAGGCGCAAACGCAAATGCGGTTAAAGAATTAGTATTGGCAGCTATGCTTATGGCTAGTCGTAACATTTGCCAAGCGTGGGATTACACAAAAAACCTTACTGGTGAAGATGCAGAGCTGAATAAAAAAGTAGAAGCGGGTAAAAAGAAGTACGTTGGCTTCGAACTTCCTGGTCGCACATTAGGTGTTGTGGGTTTAGGCGCTATTGGTATTAAAGTAGCTAATGCAGCTCGTGCTTTAGGCATGAATGTTATTGGTTATGATCCAGCTATTACAGTTCAGTCTGCATGGAAGCTGTCTTCTGAAATTGAGCATGCTCAATCAGTTGATGAACTAATGCAAAAATCCGACTTCATTACTTTCCACGTTCCATTAATTGAGCCAACTCGCGGCATGTTAAATGCTGAACGTTTAAGTCAAATGAAAGACGGCGTGATTGTGATGAACTTCGCACGTGGTGGCATCGTTGATGACGACGCTGTTTGTGATGCGATTAAGACGGGTAAGGTTCATGCTTACATGACAGATTTTCCAACAAACAAACTTAAAGATCACGAGGGTGTAGTTACACTTCCTCACTTAGGTGCGTCTACAGGTGAAGCTGAAGAAAACTGTGCAATCATGGTTGCAGACCAGCTTAAAGATTATTTAGAAAATGGCAATGTTGTTAACTCAGTTAACTTCCCTGCTGTTTCAATGCCAAGAAAAGGCGAAGCACGTTTGTGTGTTACTAACCAAAATCGTCCAGACATGGTTGGTCAAATCTCAAAAATTCTTGGTGAGAATAGTATTAACATTACACAGATGGTTAATGAATCACGTGGCGATATTGCTTACACATTAATGGATGTTGAAGTAAGTATTGACGATGCGGCTGTTAGTGCAATTCAAACAATAGACGGCGTTTTAAACGTTCGTGTACTTTAACTAGTATTCTTTCGATAGGCGATTTATGGCGACAAATAAAAAAAACGAGGCTAACAAGCAAGACCCTTTAGCTGAAGTGCGTTGTGACATTAATCGCCTTGATAAAGAGATTCAAAATTTGCTAAACCAAAGAGCAGCTTGCTCTTTGCGTGTGGCAGAAGTTAAGAAACAAGCAAAAGAAGCAGGTGAAGACCTGCCAATGTATCGACCTGAACGTGAAGCAATGATGCTTCGCGAAATTGCAGAAAGAAATGAAGGTCCAATGCCAGATGAAACCATGAAACGATTGTTTCGTGAAATCATTTCGGCAAGTCTTTCAATGCAGCAAGAACAAAAAATTGCTTACTTTGGGCCAGTCGGCACCTACACGCAGGCTGCAGCACTTAAGCATTTCGGTTTGTCGGTTGATACTGTTCCACTTAATACAATCGACGAAGTATTTCGTGAAGTTGCTGTAGGCTCAGCTAACTTTGGTGTTGTGCCAGTAGAAAACTCTACTGAAGGCATTGTTACTCATACGCTAGATACTTTGCTAGACTCAAGCCTTAAAATTTGTGGTGAGGTGGTTATGCGTATTCATCATAAC
>CAYZLE010000007.1:0-17803 GCA_964479305.1 uncultured Gammaproteobacteria bacterium
AAGTTATTGCCTCAGTTCCAAAAGAAAAGCAATTAACACTATTAGTTGAGCGTTATCCGCCAGCTGTGGAAGTAGTGGAAGAAAGTAGCTCTTCTGAAAATGAGACTATTGAAACTAATGAAATTGGGCAGTTGGCTATACCTGAAATAGATTTGGTCTCAGCGAATCCAAACCCTGAGCAAGTAGAAGAGTCCGAAAACAACTTATGTTATGACGTAGGGCCGTTTGAAAATGGCAAAGAAGCGAATAAAATAGGCAAAATTTTGCAAGATGAAGATATTCTTGTAAACCGCTATACAAAGACCGAAAAACAGGTTTATGGTTATCAAGTATATATTCCACCTAAGTCAGACCGTTTAGAGGCTGAGTTAGAGGTGCTAGAGCTAAGAGATCGTGGTGTTCTTGATTATTACATTATGAAAGATGGCGAGTTTGAGCATGCTATTTCTTTAGGGCTTTTCAAACTTAAAGCGGGCGCCTTGAGACGAACAGAAGAAGTTCGTAAGCTTGATTTTCCTGTGAAAATGCAAGCAAGAGACCAGGATGTAGAAATATATTGGTTAAATGTCGTCGACGAAAGCGACAAGTTTAGCGTAGATGTTTTAAAAGACTTAAAGCAAGAAAACGCCCAGTTACAACGATTTGAAAAAAAATGCCAATAAGGGATTGCCTTTTAAAAACGGTTCATCTACAATCTCGCCTCCATTGATTGAGACGATTTTAGTCTTTTTCAATTAGCGATAATGTCGCTAAACATCATGCTGATGTAGCTCAGTTGGTAGAGCAGTTGATTTGTAATCAACCGGTCGGCGGTTCGAATCCGTTCATCAGCTCCAAATTTAAAAAAGCCCGATTTTCTAATCGGGCTTTTTTTATGCTATCTTTTTAGTCTTTCGCACTAAGAGTTTAATCATGAACGCTACTGGCAAATTTAGTATTCCAAGTATTACCAACCAGGGTAATGACGTCTCCGTGTTTTCAAGCCGTGAAGTTCAATTATCAGGCGAGAGTGTAAGAATGCTATCTGACCAGCAAGAATGCGTTAATTTTCGTTTACGTTATAGCGACCCCAGTTTTAGTTCAGACTTTCATGTTGCTGGTGATCCAACCTTATTGGTTGTTCTTGAGGGTACTGTGCGTATTAGCTTGCAGAACGGTGAATATAAGGATTTCTCAGCAGGGAATATGTTTGTGGCGGAAGACTATCTAAATGCAGATACTGAGTTTGATAGCGCGATTCATGGACACAGTGCAAAAGTAATTGGCGATGCTAGTTTGCGAGTTTTACATCTAAAGCTTGAGAAACGATAGCGCATAAAAAAGCCCCTTATTAGGGGCTTTTTTATATGTGTTTAGCTGGGTCTTAACCTTCAGGCATCGCTGAAGAGTGATGCTCAATAATCAACCATTCACCATCAAATTGCTGATATACGAATGTGAAACGAACCGGCATTTCTACACGTTCACCGTCTTTAACTAATGAGAATGAATATATGCCTGAATTTACAGCAATATCTTCAAATACACGTACAGAGCTTTCTACAATAGTGCCGATAGGCTGTAAGGCTAGAAAGTCCACAAAGTAGTCACGTCTTTCTTCAGGCGTGTGTCTTATTACGTTTGAAATGGTTGGTAGCAGGGTGGCATTAACTGAGTAACACTCTACAACCTTGTCTGGATTGCCTGTTGCTAAGGTATCGTTCCATTTAGTAAATAAATCTAGTATGTCTTGTTCTGTTGTCATATGTTCCTCTATTCCTTCTGACTTCTTGAGCATTCTACATAAAAAAATAAATTTTGCATAAAAAAGCCTCGCGAGTGCGAGGCTAGGCTTAAATAGTACGTGTATTAGTGAGTGTGTTTCTCACTTGAGTGCTGATGTTTATGATTCATTTCATGCTTACCCGTTAATTTTTTGCCCTTAAAATAAATTTCCATTTTCCCAGCATGTTTAAAGTACAAACTTACTTTATAGTCGCGGTCAGACTTCATGCCCTTGCTTAGTTGCATAAACATTATGTGTTTACCGCCGCGTTTTAATACTACGTCTTCGCCAGCCGGAATATCTATGCCATTTTTAAGTTTGGTCATTTTCATTATGCCGTCTTTCATACTCATAGTATGTAGTTCTACAAGACCTGCAAAAGCGGCTTCAGCTTTTAGTAAAGTATCACCTTGTTTGCCAGTATTCTTAATAGTAATGTAGCCACCTGCTACAGGAGCACTTGGCGGTGTTTCATAGGTATAGGCGTGGCTAAGGCTAATAGAGCTATTTGAATGGCTGTGGCCGTCATGAGCATGTGAATTACATGCTGAAAGCGTAATTAATACGCCAGCTAATGTACTGGTTAATACAAGGGTTAATACATTGGACGCGATTGCTTTAAAAACTTTTTGCATTTGTGGCCTATATTTGATTACCGAAACTTTGGTCGCATTTTACGGTTTTATCATAAACTATTAAAGCCTTTAATCAGACTGCTGGTTAAAATCGAAGGTATTGTTGGATTTTTATAAGAAATAATAAGACAATGTAATTAGATATCAAATTGAATATTATTTGGGATATTCCAGAATGAAAAATCATTTTTTAGCTGAAGCACTAGGTACTTGCGCATTAGTTTTTGCCGGTTGTGGGGCTATTGTGGTTAATGACCTTTACGGTGGGGTTTTAGGCCATGTGGGTGTGTCTTTGGTATTCGGTTTAATTGTAATGGCTATGATTTATGCTATGGGTAATATATCGGGTGCTCACTTTAACCCCGCTGTTACTATTGGCTTTTTTTGCGCCGGACGTTTGGCCGGCAACTTAGTTCTTCCTTATGTGGCTAGCCAGTTAGCCGGTGGCATATTGGGTGCTGCATTCTTGTGGTTCTTATTCCCAGAGCATATTGGCTCGGGTTTAGGCTTTACGCAGCCCTCAGGTACTTTAATGCAAGCCTTTGTCATGGAACTGTTACTTACTTTCTTTTTAATGTTGGTAATATTAAATGTATCAACAGGTCATATGGAAAAAGGCATTATGGCCGGCGTTGCCGTGGGCGGCACAGTCGCCTTAGAGGCTTTAATTGGCGGGCCAGTAACCGGTGCATCAATGAACCCAGCAAGGTCAATTGCTCCGGCCTTAATGTCCGGACAATTCCAACACTTGTGGTTATATATTGCAGCGCCCATTACAGGAGCCGTATTAGCCTTCCCATTTTGTAAGTGGGTACAAGGTAGTGAGTGTTGTAGCGAATCTCAAGATAACAGCTAATTAAAAGTAGAAAATTATGGCTAGAAAAACAAAATTATTATTTTTATGTACAGGTAACTCATGCCGCAGCCAGATGGCCGAAGGTTTATGCCGTCACTTTATGGGTAGACAGGTTGAATGCTATTCGGCGGGTATCGAAAAGCACGGCTTGAACCCGAATGCGGTTAAAGTAATGGAAGAAATTGGTATTGATATTACTCAGCACTTTAGTAAAACGGTTGAGGAAATTGATGTTGAGTTTGATTTTGTTATTACTGTTTGTGGTCATGCGCATGAAACATGCCCTATATTCAATGGCAATGCAAAAGTGATTCATCATGGTTTTGATGATCCACCGGCACTAGCAGCAGAAGCTGGCTTCTCAAAAGAAGACGAAGAGGGCCTGCCGCACTATCGTCGTGTGCGTGACGAAATCAAAGACTACCTACTAAACCTAACAATAGGTTTAGAGTAAATCGAGCTACTCTTTTAGCTCATGCCCGTCTGGCAATGAAGCTAGAGCCCAACGCGCTAAACGGTGCTTGATATTGCCAATACTTAAATTTGCAGGTGGCATAGGTGGAATAATTTTATCGTGTACCAACAAACGATAAATATATTCTAGCTTGTCATCTGCAGAATCGGTTGGCTCAAACTTTACAACGCCGCGTTTAACACCGTATGCTTCACCTAAGCGAAGCGCTTCTTTGATTAGTGCTTTTTCATTTTTTAATTTATTTTTACTCATAGATTCAGTATAGATGAAAAAATTACTTTGTTTAATAAGTTTATCTTTCACGGCTTTTGTCTTGGCAGGCTGTAGTAGCCCGCAAGTACAAGCTTTGTCTAATGTTAAAGTTACACCTGAAATAAGACCGCAACACGCTGTGATGAGTGATGGTTATAAACTCCCTTATTTAACAAACCAGGCAGAGGACAAAGCGAGTGCCGTGTTTGTAGCCGTGCATGGTTTTAATGACTACAGTAATGCTTTCAAAGGCTTTTGTGAGTATATGGCTGGGCAAGGCAAGCACTGCTATGCCTATGATCAGCGTGGCTTCGGTAAAACCGAGTTCACAGGAATATGGCCTAGCGAAGGTAAGTTACAAAGCGATTTGCAAACTTGGATTAATCTATTAAAACAACAATATCCAGATTTACCCCTTTATGTAGTGGGTGAAAGCATGGGGGGTGCCGTTGTAATGACAACCATGAATCAGTACCCGCTAGCTAATGTTGAAGGCTTTGTATTGTTTGCTCCAGCGGTATGGGCGCGTAAAACACAGCCTTGGTATCAAAGGCTTGGCCTTTGGGCTGCCTTACATACCGTGCCGGGTTGGAAACCTACAGGGAATGGAATAAAACGTGTTGCATCGAATAACCGTGAAGCTTTACTAGCAAATGGTCGCGACCCTTTATTTATTAAAGGCACGCGTATCGATACCATTTACGGTCTAACTAATCTTATGGACAAGGCATTGGCCGTTTCAAAAAACAAAGAAATGGCGCAGCGTAATACCTTGTTGCTTTACGGGGCGAATGATCAAATTATTCCTAAAAAACCACTGTGTTTAGCGGTGAATAATATAGATGTTAGAAATAACAAATGGCAGATGAACCATTACGCCGGCGGTTATCACATGCTGACACGTGATTTAGAAGCTAAGGATAATTTTGCAGATGTTGTTGAGTGGTTAAATAATAAACCAGCTACTAACGATGCCATGCGGGAATATTGTAAGGCTAAGTAGCGCTTATTTAGGCTCTATCGCTTTTAAGTGTCGTCCTACCGCTAGCCACGAACCTAGCAAACCTAAAACAATCGCAATAAGTAAAAATAATAGCATTTGCGAAAAGCTCATAGTATGTAGTGCAAAGGGGCTGTTGTATAAACCAGCCAGTTGGCTAACGGGTTCTTTTAATAAAAATAAACTCACGTTAATGAGCACTAAGGCAACGAAGCTTCCTAGTAAGCCATACCATAAGCCAGTATATAAAAATGGACGGCGAATAAAAGGGTTGGTTGCGCCAATAAGCTTTTGCACAATAATTTCTTGGCTGCGGCTTTGAATGTCTAAACGAATAGTATTGCCGATTGTTAAAATAACCGCCAAACCTAATAAGCCCGCAATGATAAATAAGCTGCGCTCGATAATGCGGGTAATCGCAAATAAGCGTTGCACCCATTCCATATCTAATTTGGCTTTTTCAACTATTGGATACTCTGAAAGCTCTTGGCGTAAATTGCTCAGTTGTTCGCTGTCAGCCTTATTAATAATAGGTGTAATGATAATGACTGATGGCAATGGGTTGCTGCCGAGTGAGTCGATAATGTCGCCGTAACCCGATATGGCCTTAAACTCTACTAAGGCTTCGTCGGCATCAATAGTTTGTACTGAGCTGAAACGTGAGTCTTGTTGTAACTTAATAGCTAAGCTTTGCATGTCGGCATTGCTTGTTTTGTCTTTAAGGTAGGCTGAAATAGTGGTTGGGCTGTCGAAATTTTCGCCTAATGCTACCGCGTTATTTAATAGGACAAAAAAACCACTTGGTAAAGCTAAAGCAATAGCAATAACCAAAATAGTCATTAGGCTCGCAATTTTGTTTTGGTATAAGCGACCTAGGCTGCTTATAAATGTGCGCGCGTGGCTAATGCCATATGAGCGAAGGCGAGTTTGAATGGGTGGTTTAGCAGATAATTGTTCGGCATTCATACTATACGTTCCAATCTTCAAAATCGTTTCGCGCAAGCTGGCCATTTTTAAGCTCTATTTGCGGGTAACTTAAACGGTTAATTAGATGAATGTCATGAGTAGCGATTAGCACGGTAACGCCTACATCGTTAAAGTCTTCGAATAACTGCATAATCTCACGCGATAGCTCAGGATCTAAGTTACCAGTGGGCTCATCGGCAAGTAGTAGTGGTGGCTTGTTTACCACGGCACGTGCAATGCCTACGCGTTGCTGTTCACCACCTGAAAGCATTATCGGCATCAATTTTTCTTTGCTTAGTAAGCCAACCTTGTCTAGCGCTGCGCGAACACGGCGGCTAATTTCTCGATGGCCGTAACCAGCGATGATTAAGGGTAGGGCAACATTATCAAACACAGTACGGTCGTTTAGTAGTTGGTGGTCCTGAAAAATAATACCAATTTGACGACGCAGCAGTGGAATGCGTGAATTAGACATTTTCGATACATTTAAACCATTAACCATGAGCTGGCCGCGAGTGCTGCGTTCAATACCGGTAATGAGTTTTAAGAAAGTACTTTTGCCCGCGCCAGAGTGACCCGTTAAAAACGCCATAGTGCCTTTAGGCATATGGAAATTGATATCCTTAAGGGCATCGTGACCCTGAGGGTAGCGTTTAACAATATGGTCAAATTTTAACATTTGCAGTAAGTACAAGTATCAAGAAAAATGTTATTCTACACGCTCTTTTTTATATTGTGGAAAAAGCATGTCTGTTATTACATTAGCTGAATTTTTA
The DNA here is from genome assembly GCA_964479305.1 of uncultured Gammaproteobacteria bacterium. Taxonomy (GTDB): domain Bacteria; phylum Pseudomonadota; class Gammaproteobacteria; order HTCC5015; family HTCC5015; genus JAHDBX01. Next base: position 6,726 of record CAYZLE010000007.1, read on the forward strand.
GCCCAGCAAAAAACCGAAGAAAAATTAGCCCAATTAGTCGTAGAAGTGGCAGAAAGCTGCAAAACTATCGCTGATAAAGTCTCTAGAGGGCCTTTTTTAGGCATTATGGGTCAAGCTGGTAATACCAATGTGCAAGGCGAAGAGCAAAAGAAGCTCGATATTATTACTAATGACGTGCTGATTGAGCACATGCAAGAAACGGGTTTGCTAGCAGGCATGGCATCTGAAGAGATGGACGATTGTTATGAAATTCCTGCTGAAAAAGCAAAAGGTGACTTCTTATTAGTATTTGATCCGCTAGATGGTTCATCTAACGTTGATGTAAATATTGCTGTAGGAACTATCGTTTCGGTTCTGCCAGCACCTAAAAAAGATAAAATTGTTAACGAAGACTTTTTGCAAAAAGGTTCAGCACAATTAGCATCGGTTTACTGTACATACGGGGCGAGTACTATTTTAGTAATGACAACAGGTCAGGGCGCGCACGAGTTTGTACTAGAGCAAGATTCAAATGAATTTATGCTGATGGTAGAAAATATTAAAGTACCAGAAGAAACGAATGAGTTTTCAATCAACGCTTCTAATCAGCGCCATTGGCAAAAACCTGTGCAAAATTACATTGGTGATTGCTTAACAGGTGAAACAGGTCCTCTGAATAAAAATTACAACATGCGCTGGGTAGCTTCTATGGTTGCTGAGCTATACCGAGTAATGTGTCGCGGTGGTATTTTTATGTATCCACGTGATCACAAAGACCCTAAAAAAGTAGGTAAATTACGTTTACTTTACGAAGCAAACCCAATGAGCTTTATTGTTGAGCAAGCCGGTGGTGTTTGTTCTACAGGTTATGAACGTATTATGGATGTGCAGCCTACAGACTTACATCAACGTTTAGGTGTGATTATGGGTTCTAAGAACGAAGTAAAAACCGCTTTGTCTTACCATAAAGATTTCAATGAAGACGGTAGCGCTAAGTAAAGCCTAGTTCTTTATTCTGCGAAGCGTAAGTTAATAGGTAGTTTTAACTATCTATTAGCGCTTCCACAAATTCTTCAGCATTAAATTTACGCAAGTCATCAATACCTTCACCTACGCCAATATATTTAATTGGAATATTTAACTGTTCAGTAATCGCAAAGGCAATACCGCCTTTGGCCGTACCATCAAGCTTGGTTAATACAATGCCTGTGATAGGTGTGGTTTGATTAAATTGACGAGCCTGCTCTAAAGCATTTTGACCAATTGAAGAATCGAGTACTAATAAAGTTTCATGCGGTGCTGTCGGATCAATTTTTTGAGCAACGCGTACAATCTTGCTCAGCTCATCCATTAAACCGCCTTGTGTATGAAGTCGGCCGGCAGTGTCGGCAATGAGTATATCGATGTCTTTACTTTTAGCAGACTGCAATGCATCAAATACTACAGCGCCTGGATCGGTATCTTGCCCTTGTGCCATAACGGTTACACCGTTGCGCTCGCCCCATATTTGTAATTGTTCAACAGCTGCTGCACGAAAAGTGTCACCCGCTGCAAGCATTACATTAAGGCCATCTTGCTGAAATTGCTTGGCTAGCTTGCCAATAGTAGTGGTTTTACCTGCGCCATTAACACCAATCACTAGAAGCATTTTAGGTTTAATGTCTTCGTTTTCAGTAGCGGTTTCAATATTTAGGCGGTCAATTAAAACTAGTTTCAGGTGAGAGAATAAATTTTCTTCAGATATTTCTTCGCCAAATTTAATGCGTTTTTTTAATTCTGTAATGATAACGTCAGTTGTATCAATGCCCACATCAGCCATAATCATGCGGTCTTCGAGCTCAGTAATAAGAGCTTCGTCAAAGGTACGGTTGCCTTTAACTAGGTCGCCAAGGTCTGTAGTCAGTAAGTCACGCGTTTTGCGTAAACCGCGTAATAAAAAATTGCCAGCCATAATATTTTGCTAATGCTAAAAAATAACATTTTAGCATTATTTTTTTCGCTAAAATGCTCACATGAGTAAAAGACATCAATCAGTACGTATTATTGGAGGCGAATGGCGTGGCCGTTTGCTACCGGTTCTTGAAAAAGAAGGCTTAAGGCCAACTAAAGACATGGTGCGTGAAACCCTGTTTAACTGGTTAAATGCTCACTTGCCTAAAAGTTCTTGCTTAGATTGCTTTGCAGGAACAGGTGCTTTGGGTTTAGAGGCGGCATCTAGAGGCGCAAGTTCGGTTGTGATGATTGAGCAAGACAGGCAAGTAGCTGCACATTTGTCGTCTTTAGTTTCGAGTACCTTAGAAGCTGAAGAAATTAGTGTTGTATCGAATAGTGCCTTGTCTTACCTGGCTAATAAGGCCAATGAGGCTTTTGATATTATATTTATCGACCCACCTTTCGGCTTAAATTTATGGGCGGACGCGATAACTAGTATTCTAGAAAATGGCTACTTAGCGGAGCATGGCTTGTTATATATAGAGTCTTCAAGCAAGCAAGGCTTGCCTGAATTGCCAAAGAGTTTGGAATATATAAAAAGCAAGAAAAGTGGTCAGGTTGTTTATGCTTTGGCTGCAAAAGTTTAAGTGTTATATAATATAGTCACGTTTTAATAATAGGTTTCATTATGGCCATAGTTGCTCTTTATCCCGGTACTTTTGACCCGTTCACAAATGGGCATTGCGATTTAGTTCGCCGCGCGACTAAATTGTTCGATAAAGTTTATGTGGCCGTTGCTTTAAGCAGCCGCAAAAACCCAACTTTTAGTTTAGACGAAAGAATTGCGCTAGCTAAACAAGTTTTAGATGCAGAAGGTATTGATGTAGAAGTAGTGGGTTTTCAAACTTTGATGGTTGATTTTGCCAAAGAAATTGGAGCTACTGCAATTATTCGTGGTTTACGCGCGGTTTCTGACTTTGAATACGAAGTGCAATTAGCCAGCATGAATAGAAAGCTTAGCCCAGGTATTGAAACCGTTTATCTTAGCCCGGCTGATGAGCATGCGGCGGTATCATCATCGTTAATTAAAGATATTGCACGCCACAATGGCGATATATCGCGTTTCACACACCCCATTGTCAATGAAGCTTTGAAAGTACGAGTGAAGCAGGAAAAGAGTTAATAGGCATGGCATTAAAAATTACCGATGAATGTATAAATTGTGATGTGTGCGAACCAGAGTGCCCAAACGATGCAATTTATGAAGGTGAAGTGATATATGAAATTAGCCCAGAAAAATGTACCGAGTGTGTAGGGCATTTTGAAGAGCCGCAATGTGTCGTTGTTTGTCCGGTTGACTGTATTCCAAAAGATGAGAATCATGTGGAAACAAATGAACAGTTAATGAACAAATACAACTTATTGATGTCTCTAGTAGTAGAAGGTGGGCCTAAGTAGGTCTATTTTCACTAGCTTTAGAGCTATTAGCACTTACAATTACATTAATAGAGTTAAGTGACGAAACCGTCAAAATACATTTGTAATGTTAAATGCGAATAAAACAAAACTTAACATTATGTAAATAGCCATGTGCTATATTTATTTTTTTGGAGAAACAAAATGAAAAAAATCTTATTAGTATTAATTAGCGTTTTCGCTTTACAAGCATGCCAAACATTAGACCCGTATACTCGTGAAGAGAAAACATCAAACACTGGTCGTAGTGCAGCAATTGGTGCAGCAATCGGTGCTTTAATTGGTATTGCAACATCAGATAACAAAAAAGAGCGTAAAGAACGTGCTCTTAAAGGTGCAGGTATTGGCGCTGTTGCCGGTGGCTCAGTAGGCTACTACATGGATAAGCAAGAAGCTGAACTTCGTGCAGAGCTAGACGCAACAGGCGTTAGCGTAACTCGTGACGGTGATAACATTATCTTAAACATGCCAGGTAACATTACTTTTGATACTGCTAAATATGACCTTAAGCCTGAGTTTGTACCAGTGCTTGGTTCAGTAGCTAAAATTTTAGAAAAGTATAAATCAACAATGATTGAAGTTGCAGGTCATACTGACAGCCAAGGTTCAGACGCAATGAACTTAGAACTTTCTAAGAAGCGTGCGCTAGCTGTAGCTAAAGAACTTTCAATCGCTAACGTTGAAGGTGTGCGTATGGATGTTATTGGTTTAGGTGAGTCAATGCCTATCGCTGATAATGCTACTGCTGCAGGCCGTGCACAGAACAGACGTGTAAGCCTAATTCTTCTTCCATACGTTGAAGAAAAATAAAATTACATGAATGATTAAATAGCCTCTTTTTAGAGGCTATTTTTTTGCCTATATTAAAGTTGGAATTATGAAGAACGATATCGAAGCAAATGATGCAATAGAACTGGTGGAAATTTTTAAAGAATTTTCAAACGGCTTTCAACAGATGCAAGGTGTAACAAAAGGCGTTTCAGTTTTTGGTTCGGCACGTTTGCCTGATGACAATGAGTACTGTAAACAAACAGTTACTTTGTCTGCAAAATTGGCTGAAAAAGGCTATGCCATTATTACTGGTGGCGGCCCTAGTATCATGCATGCTGCTAATAAAGGAGCTGCTGAAGCTAATGGTGAGTCAATAGGCTTAAATATTACTTTGCCATTTGAAGAAGAGCCCAATGAATATCAAACAATTTCAGTTCCTCATGATTACTTTTTCATTCGTAAAATGATGTTTCTTAAATACTCAATGGCTTATATTTTTATGCCGGGTGGTTTTGGTACATTAGATGAACTATTTGAAGTGTTAAATTTAGCCATTACCGACAAAATTTATGAAGGGCCTATTATTTTGTTCGGCTCAGAGTTTTGGGGCGGTTTAGTGGAATGGTTAAAAGACCAGCCTTTCAGTGCCGGCACTATTAATGAAAAAAACTTAAATGTAATTACCATTACAGATAGTATTGATGAGGCTGTAAAAGCCATCGAAGACTTTTCTTTATAAATAAAACTATTTTTGGCAAGTGGGGCAATAAAAACTGCTTCGCTGGCCAATAGTCTTTTGTTTAATCACCGTTGAGCATGTTTTGCATGCTTCACCTTCTCGCCCATAAACCAGTAAGGATTGCTGGAAATAGCCGGGCTCACCATTACCGTTAACAAAGTCTCTTAGTGTCGTTCCACCTTGTTTAATGGATCGCTCCAGAACAGTTTTAATGTTCTTTGTTAATGCAGCATATTCTTTGTGTGTAACTTTACCAGCAGCCCTTGTAGGGCGAATGCCAGACATAAATAAAGACTCACTCGCATAAATATTCCCAACACCAACGACAATCTGACTATTCATAATAAAGTTTTTAACGGCTACTTTACGTTTTCTTGAGGCTTTAAATAAAGTGTCTGTATGAAAGTCTTCAGTTAAAGGTTCTGGCCCTAGTTTTTGTAATAGGGGGTGTTCATAAACATCACCACCTTGCCAAAGTACGCAGCCAAAACGTCTCGGGTCATGAAAACGTAGTTCGTATTGGTTATCAAATTTAACCACTACATGGTCATGCTTTCTAAGCTCGGTTTCACCTTTAGTCAGACGCAAGCTCCCAGACATGCCAAGGTGAATAATTAAACCACCGTCGGAGAAAATAAATAATAAATATTTAGAGCGACGCTGAATATCTAGTAAAGTTTTGTTAGCTATTGTTTTTTGCAAGTCAACATTAATAGGCCAACGTAAACTACTTTGATATACATCTACTTTAGATACAGTGTGTTTGCATATGTGCGGTGATATGCCTTTAAGGGTAGTTTCTACTTCTGGTAACTCAGGCATATTATGGTGTGAGTAGTGTGTTGATTATGTGCTGAGGAATAACATACGCAATACCGTAATCTTTATTCACTAGAATGTTGGCGTTAACAAGTTCGTAATGTACTTGAGACCCATTCTCGAACTTAATTAAAATATCATGAAGTTTTGCGTTTGTGTTCATGCGTTCTGCTTTTACTAAGCTATCAGCTTTTGTTGTCAGCCAAGCATTTTTTAATTTTTCTGTGGTAAAGCTATTGTTGTCTATCGTAATGCTGGTGATAGCCTTAGTGTTGGATAATAAGTGCTTGCTTAGCCAGCTTGTTGGCCCTGCTAATAAGCTTGATAAATATATATGGTTAATTAAAACTATTTTGTTGTCTAGCATTACATACTGGTAGTTTTCATCTAACGCTTTTTCACCAAAGTAAATAGTTTGATTGTTGGTTTTAATATAGTTATGGGTAGAAATTCCAAATTCACTGGGATTAGTGTTTTTGATATGGTTGTAGATAGGTGCTGTATAAATGCGATTAATTTTATTAATTAAGTCTGTATTAGCACTACCTTTAAAGGGTGAGTTTAAAAGCCAGCTAGCACCTTCTTTCGTAAAGCTAAAATTTTCATTATTAAATGAATAATTGAAGGTTTGCACATCACCAAAATCGAAAATCTCGTTTATAGTTTCTGCAGCTTTCGGGCTGTCTTTGAAGAGCAAATAGCTTATAGGTATACAAGACAATATGATGAGAACTGAAGGCAGGTACTTAAACTTCATTGCTACTTGTTCTTAACGAACACCCATATAGCTCGGCCGAGTAAAAGTAAGGGCAGTACAATAATAAAGAGAATACTGATTGTGAAAAAGTAGCGATTCGACATCTGTAATGTAGTGTCGGGCGCAGGAATATTTTCTATTTCTAGTAAAACATTTTGGTGACTTAACCAACGTAATAAGCGCATGCCTAAATTGGCATTGTCGGCATTGTTAATATAGGCATTTGCAATAAAGTCACTGTCGCCAAGCATTATAATACGTTGATCTTGTTTGCCTTGTTGCGTTTTTACAAGGCTAGTGCCAATAGTAATAGGGCCTGCTGTTTCTACTGTATTTTCATCAAAAGCAATATTGCCACGAATCATGCCCGTTTCTGTCCAGCTACTTTCTGAGCTTTGTAAAATAGGTGTACGAGTAAAAAGGGCATTTTCTGTGTCGAACTTAAAGCCTTTTGCTTGAGGGAATAATGTAACTTTAGTCATATCGCTAAGCATGGAGTCGGCTGGGTACTTAATCACGGGTACAAAGTCGGGTTTGCCTTCAATATACTTTTGACTGTTTGCATCAACAACTATGCCTTCTAGTAAATTAAGACCTAAAGTCGTACTCAGCATTGGTGGTAATGTTTGGCTATCAGTATCGGCTAGCCATAAAACACTTCCTCCCAGTTTTATGAATTCAATAATTTTCATCGTTGCGATAATGTTGATCTCTTCGCTTGGGCCTGCAATAAACAGTATGTCGGCATTGGTAGGTACGCTAGCGAGCTGGTTTAAGTCTACTTCTACAAAAGTAAATTGGTTCTCACTTGCTAATGTCACAAATTGGCTGAAGTTAAAAGGCGCGTCGTCGAATGCTTGTCGTTCTCCAAACCCATTTGAGTAGGCTACTATTGGTTTGTCATTGCTTAATAATTTCTGTAAGGCTGTATGTACTGATGCCGCTTGGTAGCTTTTGCTAAGCACAGATTTATTGTCGTGCTTTATAAGCAGGCGTACATCTTTTTCATAACCTAAGTCTTTTGCTCGTTTAGGGTTTTCTATAAGGTTGATGTAATCAACACTAATTTTTTTGTCTTGACTCTGTAATGCTTTAAGCGCTTTGCTAATAGCTTTTTTGTCTTTTTGATTATTATAAAATGCACTTATGTTTATAGGCTCTTCAAAAAGTTCAAGCAAAGACAAAGTCTCAGGGTGTAATGAATAACGTTGCTTATGACTAATGTCATGGTAAAAAGGATTCATTATGTTTAATAATGAAAATAGAATAAATAATATAGTACCGCTAAGAGCGAGTAATATTCTTTGACGTTTTCTAAGTGAAGTTGTAGCCATTATTTTTCCACCTTCAATAAGGCAAGCACGTAAAAAATAAACGTCACTGATATGAAGTAAGCAATATCATACGAGCTTAATATACCGTTGTAGGCAGCAAGCATATGTTGTTTAAATGAAAGCCAATTTAAAACAACATTGTTTGAGTCGCCAATGAACCATTGGGCATAAAATAAAAAAAGATAGACTGCTAATATGCATAAAGCCGATGTAATGACTTGTTTAAAGTGCAAGGAAATAAATAAACCAATTATGCACATAGCTGCAGTAGCTAATACATAAAGTAAAGAGCTACTTAGTAACAAGCCCCAGTCTAAACTTGCATTACAATATAGTGCAAGACTCATTAATAGGATGAATATTAAAGGAGCTAAACAAAATACGAACAAGCTAAAGAATTTACCTAGTAGTATTTTGTAACGCGCAATGGGTGCACTTGCAAATATCGACCACACATTCTGTTGTCTTTCTCCCGCAAAATGTTGTGCGCAGAAAAAAGGCAGTATAAAAGTGAGTGAGAGCAAGGCTAAAGAAAATTGTGGAACTAAGGTGAAGTCTGTAACGCCAAAGGTATTGCTGGCCTTAAAGCTGCCTTGCTTAGCTAGCCAAGTTTCAGTGCGTACCAGAAATGACCAAGCTAAAATGAATTGTAAAATAGCAAGCACCACCCAAGTAAGTGGAGACTGGCGAAGTCTAGATAGTTCGTGTTTTAAAATAACTAACATGCTAGCTCGACAAAAGCCTTGCTAAGGTCTTTAATGTTTTCAACGTCATCACCTAACACCACTGAGCCGCCTTTCAACATAAGAAAGCTATCGCAGCAAGCTTCTACTTCTTGCATGATATGAGTTGACATAATAATGCCGCTGTCTTTTGACAGTGTTGCAATTAAGTTGCGCATAATATCTTGCTGTTGCGGGTCAAGGCCAACAGTAGGTTCGTCAAGAATAATTAATTCTGGGTAGTGGATAATGCATTGGGCAATACCGACTCTTTGTTGGAAGCCTTTTGAAAGCTTGCCTATTTTTTGTTTATGCACCGTTGTTAGGTCGCAACTGTCAAGCGCATACTCTAAATGCTCATCTACGTTTGCAGTACTAATGCCACGGATCTTGGCAGAAAAAGTTAAATAGTCAGCAACGGTCATGTCTTTATATAGAGGAGGGTGCTCAGATAAATAACCGAGTTTGGATTTATAGGCTACTGGATCGTCTAATAATGAAATGCCAGCTAATTGAACATCGCCCGAGTCGGGGATTAAACAACCAGCAATAATTTGCATAGTAGTAGATTTGCCTGCGCCGTTACTGCCCAGTAAGCCTAAGACTTCTCCTTTGTTAACACTTAAAGAGATGTCTTTTAATATAGATTTCCAACTAAATCGTTTGGAAATATTATTTGTTTTGAGTAACACAGTCTACCCTTGCCATGAACGTCATCTTTTTGCATATTAGCAAATTAAAACTTATTTAAGTTGATATTTAAGCAGTCTGCCCATAAATCTTATTTATACTAGTAAAACTCGCAATTGAGTGCGTTTTTGCGTAGAATTTAGCTCCACTCTCTATCTTTAGCTTCTCTAAGGGTTTTCAAAGGATTTGACTGGTTTGTGGTAGTGCTGTCGTTGAGCAGCACGTTTTTGTTATGAATTAATGGTCAAAACCATTAGAGGTTAAGAAATTGAAAGATATTAGTTGGTTGAACGGTTTAATTGATCTTCCTTGGTGGGGATATATCCTGGTAGCAATAGGCTTGTCGCAAGTGACTATTGCGGCTGTTACGCTTTATTTACACCGTTGCCAGGCTCACCGCTCTTTAGAATTGCATCCTATTGTTAGTCATTTCTTCCGTTTATGGCTTTGGATGGGTACATCTATGAAAACAAAAAGCTGGGTAGCTATTCATAGAAAACATCACGCTAAATGCGAAACAGAAAATGATCCACATTCTCCGCGAATTGAAGGCATTAAAAAAGTTCTATTCGAAGGCGCTGAACTATACCGTGAAGAAGAGAAAAACGAAGAAACACTAGAGCGTTATTCTCAGGGTACGCCTGACGACTGGTTAGAAAGAAATCTATATGGCCGTAAATTCAATATTTATGGTGTGTCTTCAACATTAATTATATTAGCTATATTATTTGGTCCAGCGGGTATCTCTATCTGGGCAGTAATGATGCTATGGATTCCAGTTCACGCTGCCGGCATTATTAACGGTGCTGGTCACTATTGGGGTTACCGTAATTACGAATGTGCTGATGACGCAACTAACCTAACACCTATTGCTTTTTGGATTGGTGGCGAAGAGTTACATAACAACCATCACGCTTACCCAACATCTGCAAAGTTCTCTTTACAGCCTTGGGAGTTTGATATTGGTTGGTTGTACATTACTGTACTTAAAACTTTTGGCCTAGCTAAAGTGCGTAAAGTGGCACCGCAGCCAGAACAAGCTGATAAAACAGTAGTAGACATGGAAACGGTTAAATCTATTATTCATAGCAAAATGCATGTAATGGCGGCATTTGCTAACAAAGTAACTAATCCTGTTGTACAGCAAGAAATTGCAAGCTCAGAAAGTAAAGTAGCTACAGCCCTAAAAGCGGCGCGTAATGCTTTAGTTCGTGAAAAAACACGTTTTAAAGAAAAGCACCATATTGTTTTAGATAAGGCTTTAGAAAGTAACGAGACAGTAAAAAGTATTTACCAGTATCGCCAAGGCTTATTAGACCTATGGGAAAAAAGCTATCAGTCACACGATGCTTTGCTTGAAGCACTCTCTAGCTGGTGTAAAGAAGCACAACAATCGGGTATTGAGTCTTTAGAAACGTTTGCTAAGAACTTGCCTAGTTACAAATTGAAAACTGTTTAAGCTTCAACAAGCTTTACACAAAAAAGGCTACTCATTGAGTGGCCTTTTTGTATTGTAGATAAATTATTATGTTAATGTTAAGCTCAGTTTGCATTATTATCTTGAAATCAAAATAAAATAATAAGGATATGTAATATGAAAATTAATACTTTACTTTTTGTAGCTTTAAGCTCTTCACTACTCGTTGCTTGTGGTGGTTCTGATGATTCAGGTGGTTCAGGGCCTCTATCTGGAATAGCTGGTGTTTATGATGACAGTGAAACTTTTACTGTGAATGGAGCTAGTGTTACAGATGAATATTATATCGTTGTCAGAAGTGATGGCACAGCCTCAGACTATGATTTTTTAGGTGACAGCGCCGATGGTGGCCCTGCTTGTTATGCTAAGGAAGATTATACGA